>NZ_JAIXMK010000199.1:0-9202 GCF_020328095.1 Streptomyces sichuanensis | reverse complement strand
CGGCCCGCAGGCCGCGCGCAGCACGCGGCGGGCGGGGCGCCCGCCGGAACAGGCCGCCCCGCAGGCCGCCGAAGGTCCCCGCACGGCAGCCCGCGCCGCGGCGGTGCCGCCGTCGACATGTGGCCCCGGCGCGGGCGTGGCACGCTGCCGGAAGGAAGGCGGTGTGATGAACGGACCGGTGACGTTCTTCCGGGAGAGCCCCGAGGACCCCTTCTCGGTGGCCGGAGCGGCCTCCGCGGTACTGGACCACCGCGGAGTGGTCGTCGGCTGGGGAGAGCGGGCCGAGAAGCTGCTGGGTTACCGGGCCGACGAGGTGATCGGGCGCTCCGCCGCCGACGTCCTCGTGTCCCCCGGGGACCGCGCGCACGTCGCGGACGCGGCCGCGGCCTGCCGGGCGGCCCGCGGCTGGTTCGGCGTCGTGCCCGCCCTCGCCCGCGACGGCCGGCGCATCCCGGTGGGCGTGCGCGCCCGCTGCGTCACCCGCGCGGCCCCGGAATGCGAATGGTTCCTCGTCGCCGCCCCCGCCGCCGCCCTCATCCAGTGGGAGACCGACCGTTCCGTCCTCGACGGGCTCTTCCGGCGCTCCCCGATCGGGCTCGCCGTGCACGCCCCCGACCTCACCGTGCTGCGCGTCAACCGGCCGATCGCCCGCATCGGCGGCGTCCCCGCCGAGGAGATCCGCGGGCACTGCATCGGCGACTTCCTCGTGCCCGAGGACGCGCGGACCATCGAGGAGCGCCTGCGGGAGGTACTGGCCACCGGACGCCCCATGTTCTTCACCGAGCAGTCCTGCCGGCTGCTCACCGACCCCACGGACGAGCGGTACGTGTCCGTGTCCGCCTTCCGCATGGAGGACTCGGCCGGAGAAGTGCTCGGCGTCACCCAGTTGGTCGAAGACGTCACCGAACGCCACCGGGCCCGCGTCCGGCTCGCCCTCCTCGACGACGCCGGCGCCCGCATCGGCACCACCCTGGACGTGGCCACGACGGCCCGCGAACTGGCCGAGGTCGTCGTTCCCGCCCTCGCCGACTGCGTCTCCGTCGACCTCCTGGAACCCGTCAGCCGGGGCGAGGAGCCCTCCCAGGACGCCTTCGGGCCCGTGCGCAGGGCCGCCACCAAGTCCGTCGTCTCCGGCGCCGGACAGGTGCAGTACCCGGAGGGCGAACTGATCGACTTCGGCCCGGAGACGCCCCAGGGCAGGTGCATGGCCGAGGTGCGGCCCGTCCTGCTCTCCCGGATCGAGGGGCTCACCGGCCTGTCGGCCGTGGCGCACGAGAAGGCCCGGCAGGCCCAGGCCATCGGCGTCCACTCCGTGATGATGGTGCCCCTCGCCGCCCGGGGCCTGGTCCTCGGACTCGTCACCCTGTGGCGGGCCGGGCGCCCGGAGCCCTTCGAGGAGGACGACCTCACCCTCGCCGGGGAGTTCGCCGCCCGCGCCGCCGTGTGCATCGACAACGCCCGCCGCTACACCCGCGAGCACCAGGCGGCGCTGAACCTGCAGTGCCGGCTGCTCCCCGCCGAACTCCCCGACCTGCCCGCCGTCGACGTGGCCCACCGGTACATCCCCGCGGGCGCCGTGGCGGGCGTCGGCGGCGACTGGTTCGACGTCATCCCGCTCTCCGGCGCCCGCGTCGCCCTCGTCGTCGGCGACGTGATCGGCCACGGCGTCGACGCGGCCGCCACCATGGGCCGGCTGCGCACCGCCGTGCACACCCTCGCCGACCTCGACCTCGAACCCGAAGAGGTCCTCTCCCACCTCGACGACCTCGTCCACCGGCTGGCCGCCGAACAGGAGGCCAACACCCGGGACTTCCCCAACGACCAGGTCACCGGCGCCAGCTGCCTGTACGCCGTGTACGACCCGGTGTCCCGGTGCTGCTCCCTGGCCCGCGCCGGCCACCCGCCGCCCGCCGTCGTCACCCCCGGCGGCGGGGTGAGCTTCCCGGAGCTGCCCGCCGGACCGCCCCTCGGCCTCGGCGGCCTGCCCTTCGAGGCCACCGAGTTCGACCTGGCGGAGGGCAGCCTCCTGGCCCTGTTCACCAACGGGCTCATCCAGTCCACCGGCCACGACGTCGACGAGGCCCTGGCCCTGCTGGGCCAGGAACTGTCCGACACCTCCCGCCCCCTGGCGGAGACCGCCAAGCGGGTGGTGGACACCCTGCTGCCCGCCCGCCCCACCGACGACGTCGCCCTGCTCCTGGCCCGCACCCGCGTCCTGGAGGCCGAACGGGTGGCCACCTGGACGCTGCCCGCCGAGGCGGGCGCCGCCTCCCGCGCCCGCAAGCTGCTGGCCGGGCAGCTGAGCGCATGGGGCCTGGACGAGATGCTCTTCACCACCGAACTGATCGTCAGCGAGCTCGTCACCAACGCCTACCGCTACGCCGGCGGGCCGGTCACCCTGCGGCTCATCCGCGGACCCTGCCTCATCTGCGAGGTCTCCGACACCAGCAGCACCTCGCCCCACCTGCGGCGCGCCCGCAGCACCGACGAGGGCGGCCGCGGGCTGTTCCTGATCGCCCAGCTCACCGAGCGCTGGGGCACCCGCTACGGCCGCGAGGGGAAGACGGTCTGGACCGAACAGTCCATGGCCGCCACCCCGCCGGCCTTCCCCGACCTCCTGGACGGCCTGGGCGAGTGAGCGCCCGGTGGCCGGGCGGCCCCGGGGGAGCCCGGCACGGGCGGGACCCGGCCCGTCACTGCAGTGCGTGCACCACCGCCGCGAACACCCGGGGCAGCCGGCAGGCCGCCGGGACGATCAGGCCGGCGGTGCGCGGGTGTTCCCTCGCCCGCAGCAGGCCCTCCGTCAGCAGCCGGTGCCTGCGGGTCAGGCGGCGCCACGCCGCCTCGTAGTCCTGCGGGCGGCCCGCGGCCAGGGCCCGTACGGCCGCTTCGGCCGTGAGCAGCGCGAGGGCGATGCCCTCCCCGGTGAGGGCGTCCACGTAGCCCGCCGCGTCGCCCACGAGCAGCACCCGGCCGGCCACCCGCCGCCGGACCCGCCGGCGCAGCGGCCCGGCACCGCGCACGGCGCTCGCCGCCGGCCCCCGCAGCAGCGGCGTCAGGCCCGGGAACGCCGCGAGCCGGTCGTCGAACCCGGCGCCCCCGTGGCCCAGCACGGCCACCCCCACCAGCCGGTCGCCCACCGGCGTCACGTACGCCTCCCCGTGCGGCGACCAGTGGACCTCGACGCAGTCGCTCCACGGGCGGATCCCGTAGTGCCGGCGCAGCCCGTAGCGGGCGGGCCCCGGGCCGGGCGCCGGCTCCAGGCCGAGGGAGCGGCGGACGGGGGAGTGCAGGCCGTCCGCGGCGATCAGCCAACGGGCCCTCAGCCCGAAGGCACGGACGCCGTCCGGGTCCTGCCGGACCGAGGCGACCCTGCCCGCAACGGTCCGCACCCCCAGCTCCGTCGCACGCCGGTGCAGGGCCGCATGCAGCTCGGTCCGGCGCACGCCCAGCCCGCCGCCCCCGCGGAAGCCCGCCTCGACGCTGCGCCCGCCCTCCACGTAGCGGATGCCGCGCAGGGGACGCCCGGTGACCCCGGCGCCCAGCGCCCGCAGCGCCGCCACCCCGCCGGGCATGATGCCCTCGCCGCACGCCTTGTCCACCGGGCGCTCGCGCGGCTCGACGACGACGGCCTCCATCCCCGCCAGCGCCGCGTGGGCGGCGGCCGCCAGGCCCGCCGGGCCGCCGCCCGCCACCAGCACGTCGATCACGGCCGCACCCGCACGGGCACCGTCGGCCCCTCGGCCCGGCCCGCGTCCAGGGCCGCCTCCTCGCAGCGGACGCGCACCACCAGCAGCGCCGCGTTCAGGCCGGTGAAGACCAGGGCGGTCACCCAGGCGGTGCGCACCAAGGGCAGGGCGAGCCCCTCGGCCACCACGGCCACGTAGTTGGGGTGGCGCAGCCACCGGTAGGGCCCGCCGGTCGCCAGGGGCAGGCCGGGGACGACGATGACCCGGGTGTTCCACTGCCGCCCCAGGGTGCGCACGCACCACCAGCGCAGGACCTGGGCGCAGACGAGCACGCCCAGCATCGGCCATCCGAGCGCGGGCAGGAACGGCCGTTCGCCGGGGCCCGCTTCGAGCAGGCAGCCGGCGAGCAGGCCGGTGTGCAGCGCGACCATGGGCGGATAGTGGCCGCCGCCCGACTCCACCCCGCCGCGGGCCCGGCTCCAGCGGGCGTTGCGCAGCGCCACGACGAGCTCGGCGGCGCGCTCGGCCGCGACGGCCAGCACCAGCATCACGTACCAGGTCATGCGTCCCCCGGGGGCTCGGTCGGGCGTGCGGTCATGGGCCGGCCGCCTACCAGCGCAGCAGGACGAGTTCGGAGCAGAAGCCCGGGCCCATGGCCAGCAGCAGTCCGGGCGAGCCCGGTGGGGGCCGGCGCGCGGCCACGGTGTCCCGCAGCACGTGCAGGACGGACGCCGAGGAGAGGTTGCCCACCTCCGCCAGCGAGCGCCAGGTGACGTCGAGGGCGCCCTCCGGCAGGCCGAGGACCTCGGTCACCGTCTCCAGGACCCGGGGCCCGCCGGGGTGGCAGACCCAGGCCGTCACGTCCTTGGGCTTGAGGCCGTGCTCGCCCAGGAAGCCGTGGACGTCGGCGGCCAGGTGACGGCGCACCACGTCGGGAACGGCCCGGTCGAGGACGACCTGGAAGCCGGAGTTGCCGATGTCCCAGCCCATGGTGCGCTCGGTGCTGGGGTAGAGGTGGCTGCGGGTGGCCAGTACGGCGGGCCCGTCGGCGGGCCGGCCCCGCCACCGTCCGCCGCACGCGACGAGGGCCGCGGCGCCGTCGCCGAACAGCCCGGTGGCGATCAGGTTGGCCGTGGAGGCGTCGGCCCGCTGGAAGGTGAGCGAGCACAGCTCGACCGACAGCAGCACGGCCACGTGCCCGGGCCAGCCGCGCAGGTAGTCGTGCACCCGGGCGATGCCGGCGGCCCCCGCCACGCAGCCCAGGCCGAAGACCGGCAGGCGTTTGACGTCCGGCCGCAGGCCGAGCCGGCCGACGAGCCGGGCGTCGATGGAGGGGGTGGCGAGGCCGGTGACGGAGGCGAACATCAGCATGTCGACGGCGGCGGGACCGATGCCGGCCTCCCGCAGGGCGCCGCGGACCGCGCGGGCGCCGAGCTCGGTGGCGGCCTCGACGAAGACGTCGTTGGCCGCGCCGAAGCCGTCCAGGTGCGCGTACCGCTCCAGTGGCAGCACCAGGTGGCGGGAGCGGACCCGGACGCTGCGGTGCAACCGGTCCAGGACCCGCCGGTCGGCGCCGGGCGGCAGGCACATTCCGGCGACCATGTCGGTGATCTCGTGCTGGGCGTGGCGGTGCGGCGCGAGGACGCCGTGAACGGCTGCGATCCGGCTCGTCATGCCTCTTCCCGCCGTGAGGATCGGTTTTCTCCCGTGTTCCCCGTCCGCCCCACCACACCGCACGGGTTGGGCCGTTCGCGCGTTCCGCGGCCCGTGCCGGACGGTCCGGCCCCTACGCTCTTTCCGTGGAGACCTGCGAGCGGCCGGGCCCGGGCGAGCTGGCCCGGCACGGGCCGCGCCGGGCCGTTGCCGCCCTGGCCGGGGCGTGCCATCCGGGGCCGGCGGCCGCCGTCACGGGCCTGGCGACGGCGCTGGCCGCCGTCGCGGGGCAGAGCGGGGGCCGGTGCGTGCTGGCCGGGACGGCCGTGCTGGCCGGCCAGGTGTCGGTGGGCTGGTCCAACGACGCCTTCGACGCGCGCCGGGACGCCGCCGCCGGCCGGCGCGACAAGCCCGTCGCCTCCGGGGCGGTGGGGGAGGGGGCGGTGTGGGGTGCGGCGTTCACGGCGCTGGCGCTGTGCGTGCCGCTGTCGCTGGCCCGGGGTCCGCTCGCCGGTGCGGTGCACCTGGCGGGGGTGGTGGCGGCGTGGGCGTACAACCTGCGGCTGAAGGCGACGGTGTGGTCCTGGCTGCCCTACGCCGTGGGCTTCGCGAGCCTGCCGGCCTTCGTCGTCCTCGGGCTGCCGGGCCGGCCGTGGCCCGCCTGGTGGCTCGTTGCGGCCGGCGCGCTGCTGGGCGTCGGAGCCCACCTGGCCGACGTGCTGCCGGACGTCGCCGGGGACGTGGCGACGGGCGTACGGGGCCTGCCGCACCGCCTGGGCGTGCGGCGCACCCGCCTGCTCCTGCCCGTTCCCCTGCTCGCGGCCACCGCGCTGCTGGCCTTCGGACCGCCGGGCGCGCCGGACGCGGCGGGACCCGCGGCGCTGGCGGTGGCGGCGTCGGCCACGGCTGCCGGGGTGCGGTGCGGCCGGCGGTGGGAGCGGGCGCCGTTCGCGGCGGCCGTCGTGGTGGCGGCCGTGGACGTGGTGCTGCTGCTCGTCCGGGGTGCGGCCCTCACGTGACGGGGGCGGCGGTGCGGCTGACGGGCCGCAGGGTCGCGCGCAGCGGCACGGCCGGCTGGAGGAGGAGACCGACCTCGGGCTTCACCTCGCCCCCGTCGACGTCCACGTGGAAGCGCTGGGCCAGCGTGGCGAGGACCAGCGCGGCCTCGACGAGGGCGAAGCGCGCCCCGAGGCAGGTGCGCTGGCCGCCGCCGAAGGGGAACCACGCGTGGTCGGGGACGGGGTCGGGGGCGTCGGCGGCCCAGCGCTCGGGACGGAAGGCGGCCGGGTCGCGGAACCAGCGGGCGTCGCGGTGGGTGGACCACTGGCTGCACCACACGATGGTGCCCTGCTCCAGCGGCCGTCCGGCGAGGGTGGCGCCCTCCCCGGCCACCGCGGGGATCAGCCAGGCGGGCGGGTAGAGCCGCATGGCCTCCTTGATGATCTGCTGCGTCCAGGGGAGCCGTTCGTAGTCCTCGTACACGGGCGTCCGCCCGCCGAGGACCCGGTCCAGCTCCTCGGTGAGCCCGGCCCGGGCGGACGGGGACGCCGAGAGCAGGTACCAGGTCCACGTCAGGGCGGTGGAGGTGGTCTCGTGCCCCGCCGCCCACAGCGTCACCGCCTCGTCCCGCACCTCACGGGCCGACAGGGAGCGGCCCTGGTCGTCCCGGGCGGCCAGGAGCCTGCTGAGCAGGTCGTCGCGCTCCTCGTCGGCGGGCCCGGTCTGGCGGGCCCGGATCAGCCGGCCGACCTCGGCGTCGATGACGCCGACGGCGGCGAGCAGCCGGCGCCGCGAGGGCGTGCGCACCCAGGAGGGCAGGAACAGGTTGATGCCCCGCAGCTCGGCGCCGGTCTCGCGCTGGACCACGGCCATGGCGTTGGCCAGCAGGCTGCCCCGGCCCTGGAGGTCGTTGCCGAAGAGGGTGCGGACCACGATCCGCTGGGTGAGCCGGGCCATCTCGCGGCGCACGTCGATGCGCTGGCCCGTGCGCCAGCGCCCGGCGAGGGCCTCCGCGCAGTCGACCATCGTCGCCGCGTACGAACGCACCTGGCGGGGGCGGACGGTGGGCTGCACGAGCGCCCGCTTGCGGCGCCAGTCGGCGCCCCGGGCCAGCAGGACGCTGTTGCCGACGACCTGCTTGAGCGCCCAGCCGATCTCCAGGGTGTCGTAGGTCTGTTCGACGGCGCCGAGGACCTCGGCGATGTGTTCCGGGCGCGAGACGAACAGGCTCGGGCGCGGGCCGAGCTGCCAGGACACGACGTCCCCGAAGTCGTCGCGCAGCCGGACGAAGAAGGCGAGCGGATCCTTGCCGAAGGTGAGGAGGTTGCCGAGCAGCGGCAGGCCGCGGGGGCCGGCCACGGGCTGCACGGCGACTTCGGACGCGGCCATGAGGGGCGGACCTCCCGGCGTCGGCGACGGCTGGTGTGAGGGGGCGGCGGAACCATTCTTTCCTACCCCGGTGGTGCCAGAAATAATGCTTTCCGGTGATATCGGCGGGCGGGCCGTCAGGCCGGGGGCGGCCGCAGGCCCCGCAGGACCTTCCCCTCCGTGCTGAGGTAGCCGTGGGCGTAGTCGAAGCGCGGGGTGTCGGAGAAGGTGAGGTAGAGCCACTTGAAGTTCTCCGCGAAGACGTACGCGGGGCAGTGGTCGCCCCGGGGCATCGGTCGCCGGGTGACGTCCGTGACGACGGTGTAGCCGCCCGGCACCCGGTGGTGTTTGCGGAGGTTCTCGAAGTAGCGCCACGCGGTGGTCCGGTAGTACGGGTCACCGGTCTGCCAGTAGAGCTGGAAGGCGCAGTTGGCGTACTCGGGGCGCAGCTTGTTCCCGGCGTCCAGGACGGCGAGCCGCCCGTAGTCGATGGCCTCGGGGATGACGGCGTACTTGTCGAGGACGGCGGTCCAGGACCGGTAGTAGTCCGCCGCCAGGGCGTTGTCGCCGCCGACCGGCAGAATGGCGACGGCCAGTGAGGACTGCCGCCGGTTGAGGAGCGCTCCGGTGCGGAAGTCGACGTGCTTGAACCACAGCAGGTCGTCGACGCGCTCGGCCTGGTGGCGGCGCAGCGCGGTGTCGAACATCCGGAACCAGTCCCGGCACTCCTCGTCCCCGAACATCACCCAGGCGCCCCACAGGTACTCGTAGAAGGAGTCCACCGGGGGGTCGACGGCACTGCCCTGCCGGTCGGTCCACCGGCCGCTCTCCACGTCGAGGGTGGTGGCGAGCAGGTCGAGCGACGAGCGGCGCTGCACCACCGCGCGCACGGCGCGCTTGGCGGCCCGCCGGTACCGGCCGTCGCCGGTGAGCTCGGACAGCAGCCCGAACTCCAGCATGTGGGTGCCGATCTCGGCGACCGGCAGCGTCGTGCCGGACACGCGGCCGGTCCGGAGGTTGACGTGGCGGTAGGGCATGCCCGTGGGCGACTTGGTGAAGGCGGGCAGCAGCCGGTCGGCCAGGTCCGTGCACCGGTCGAGCAGCGGCCTGCGGCCGGTGGCGAGGTAGCCGGCGAGGAGGCCGCCCACCAGGCGGATGGTGGTCTCGAACACCTGGAAGTCGGCGTCGATGCCGAAGTCCAGACGGTCCGTGATCCATCGGGTGCACAGCTCGACCTCGTCGTCCAGCTCCATGACGTAGTGGGTGTCGAGCGCCTCGACGATGGACAGCCCCACCGGGTGGCCGCGGGCGAAGAACTCGCCGTGGCCGCCCGAGACCGGCAGCACCTCGTCGTGGCCCCATGCGAACCGCTTGTAGCCCTCCCAGGCGTGCACGAACTCGGCGCGGATCTCCCGTGCCTTCGCCGGGTCCGGCCGCGTCGCCGGTGCCGCGGCCGGCCGCGGCGGGCGCGTCGGCTGCGGGACCGCCGCCCG
>NZ_JAIXMK010000198.1:0-9553 GCF_020328095.1 Streptomyces sichuanensis | reverse complement strand
CTCCCGGCCGTGGCGTGCGAGCCGCAGCCGCCCGCGCCCGGGGCGGCGGCGTGCGAGCCGCAGCCCGCGGCCGCCAGGGCGTCCGCGCGGTGCTCCGGCAGCGTCGTGGTGCCCGCGCCCTCGACCTCGAAGCCCGCGTCCGCGATCATCGCCAGGTCGGCCTTGCCCTCCTGGCCCTCGCTCGTCAGGTAGTCGCCGAGGAAGATCGAGTTGGCCAGGTGCAGCGCCAGCGGCTGCATCGACCGCAGGTGCACCTCGCGCCCGCCCGCCAGCCGGACCTCCACGTCCGGGCAGACGAACCGCACCATCGCCAGGATGCGCAGCGCCCGCTGCGGAGTGAGGTTCCACTCCTTGGCCAGCGGCGTCCCCTCGAAGGGGATGAGGAAGTTGACCGGCACCGAGTCCGGGTCCAGCTCGCGCAGCGAGAAGACCACGTCCACCAGGTCCGCGTCGCTCTCGCCCATGCCCGCGATCAGCCCCGAACAGGCGGACATGCCCGCCGCCTGGGCCTGCTGCACCGTCTCCACGCGGTCGGCGTAGGTGTGGGTGGTGGTGATGTCGCCGTACGTCGCCTCGGACGTGTTGAGGTTGTGGTTGTAGGCGTCGGCACCCGCCGCGCGCAGCCGCTCCGCCTGGCCGTCGGAGAGCAGGCCGAGACAGGCGCACACCTCGACGCCCTCGTTCTGCTCCTTGATCGCCTCGATGGTCTTCGAGACCCGGTCGACGTCCCGGTCGGTCGGACCGCGGCCGCTGGCCACCAGGCAGACCCGCTTCGCGCCGCCGGCGACGCCCGCGGCGGCCGCCTTCGACGCCTCGTCCGGCTTCAGCCAGGTGTACTTGAGGATCTCGGCCTTGGAGCCGAGCCGCTGCGAGCAGTACGAGCAGTCCTCGGGGCACAACCCGGACTTGAGGTTGACCAGATAGTTGAGTTTCACCCGTCGCCCGAACCACTTGCGGCGCACCTTGCCCGCCGCGGCCACCACGTCGAGCAGCTCGTCGTCGGAGGTCGCCAGCACGGCGAGCGCTTCTTCGCGGGTCGGCAGCTCCCGCCGCAACCCCTTCTCCACCAGCGTGTTCAGCAGGTCCATGGCGCAGATCCTCGCCTACCCGACCGCTTCCGGCCAAGGTAGGGATCACACAACACAGGCCGATGGAGGTGTGTGTATTGCCACACCGTGACCGGACGCCGCGACGGCTAGGTTTTATGCAAACCCGCCAAATGAAGAGGGACGGCCGATGCCCCAGGACCCGTTCGACTGGATCGACGCGCAGCAGGAGCGGCTGCGGGCCGCGGGGCTCCTGCGGACCCTGCGCCCCCGCCCGGCCGACTCCGGCCTCATCGATCTGGCCGGCAACGACTACCTGGGCCTGACCCGCCACCCCGAGGTCACCGGGGCCGCCGCGGAGGCGGCCCGGCGCTGGGGCGCGGGGGCGACCGGCTCCCGGCTGGTCACGGGCAGCACCGCGCTGCACGCCGAGCTGGAGGCGGAGCTGGCCGCGTTCTGTGGCTTCGAGGCGGCCCTCGTCCTCTCCTCCGGTTACGCCGCGAACCTCGCCGCCGTCACCGCGCTGTCCGGCCCCGGCACCCTGCTGGTCTGCGACGAGCTCAACCACGCCTCCCTCATCGACGGCTGCCGCCTCTCGCGTGCCGAGCGGACCGTCGTCCCGCACGCCGACGCGGAGGCGGTGCGCAAGAACCTGGCCGCGCACCCGGGCCGGGCGATCGCCGTCACCGACTCCGTCTTCTCCGTCGACGGCGACGCCGCCCCGCTGCCGGCCCTCGCCGCCGCCTGCCGGGAGGCCGGTGCGGCCCTGCTCGTGGACGACGCCCACGGTCTCGGCGTCCTCGGTGACGGCGGCCGGGGCGCGGTGCGGGCGGCGGGCCTGGCCGGCGACCGCGACGTGGTGGCCACCGTCACGCTCTCCAAGTCCCTCGGCAGTCAGGGCGGTGCCGTGCTCGGCCCCGCCCGGGTCATCGAGCACCTGGTCAGCACCGCCCGCACGTTCATCTTCGACACCGGCCTCGCCCCGGCGGCGGCCGGCGCCGCGCTGGCGAGCCTCGCGGTGCTGCGCCGCGAACCCGGGCGCGCCCCGCGGGTACGGGCTGTGGCCGCCGAGCTCCACCGGCGGCTGACGGCGGCCGGGCTGACGGCGGTGCGTCCCGAGGCGGCCGTGGTCTCGGTCCGGGCCCCCTCGCCGGAGGCGGCGGTGCGCTGGGCGGCCGACTGCCGGCGGGCGGGGCTGGCCGTCGGCTGCTTCCGGCCGCCGTCCGTGCCGGACGGCGTCTCGCGGCTGCGGCTCACCGCCCGGGCGGACCTTTCGGACCGGCAGGTCGCGGAGGCGGCCGACACGATCGTACGGACCGCGCCGGCCGCCTGACGCTCACCTCCGCCCGGTGGTCTTCCCGCCGCTTTTGCCGCCCAGTTCGCCGACGAACACGGACCAGGCGGTGGGTGCGAACCGCAGGACCGGTCCGCTCGTGCGCTTGGAGTCGCGCACGGCGAGCAGCCCCGGGGCGAGGCTCGCCGTCTCGACGCAGTTGTTCATCCCGGTGCTGTAACTGCTGCGGTGCCAGACCGCGTCGCACGGGCCGGGGTGGCCCGCTGGAGAGGGAACGTACTGAGGCATTGCGGACATGTTGCCTCCCTACGCGCCGTCGCTGATCCCGGCGATGTATTCCAACGACTTTTCGTGCGAGAGGGCGTGTGCCCGGAGGGTGGTGAATGCCGAGCCGTACGCCCGGAGGTCCTCTTTCTGCTCCAGGTAGAGGCTACTCGTCAAATGGTCGAGAACAACCACGTCCAGATCGGCGATGCGCGGAAATGAGAAAATAACGAAAGGGCCGGTGATCCCGATGTGGTTTCCGCTGGTGAACGGCAGCACGTGCAGCCGCACATGCGGCAGCGATCCCATCTCCAGCAGGTGCCGCAGCTGTCCCGCTATCACCTTCGGGCCGCCGACCTCGTGCCGCAGCACCGCCTCGTCGAGCACCGCGCAGAGCTGCAGCGGCCGCTCCCCGCCCAGCACCGACTGCCGGGCCATCCGCACCCGCACGAGCTCCTCGACCTGCTCCGGCGGCGGGTCGGCCAACGCGGCCCGGGTGACGGCCCGGGCGTAGTCCTGCGTCTGCAACAGACCCGGCACCACCGTGGTCTCCAGCGTCCGCGCGTGGGACGCCTCCGACTCCAGGCTGATGAAGTCGAGATACGCCGAAGGCAGCAGATCGCGGTAGGCGTACCACCAGCCGCGCCGGGGCCCTTCCGCCTCCTTCGACCCCGCGCCGCACAGCGCTCCCAGCAGGGCCCTCAGCTCCGGGTCCGACACGCCGTACACATCGAGCAGCCGGGCCACGTCCGAGGGCTTCACCCCGCTGATGCCCGTCTCGATCCGGCTCACCTTCGACTGGTGCCAGCCGACCGCGCACGCGGCCTCCCTGCTGGTCATCCCGGTCAGTTCGCGCTGCCGGCGCAGCTCCGCGCCGAGTTTGCGACGGCGCACCGCGGGTCCGTACCGCATCCGTTATCCCTCCCCGCCGCTCAACACCACACGTCAGAGTCAATAGACCAGTGTGCCGTCCACGTCCGGCCCCTCAGGGAAGAGTTCACCGCTTTGAGCGACAGATATATCCATATTCCGGTGGATCGCACCCATCGCGTCCGCGAAGAGTGGCAGTCTGACGCGAAGAGCAGCGGTGGAAAGGGACAGCGCCATGGCAGACCACCAGGAAGCAACCATCACCCTGCCGAGTGTCTCCGCCTCGGTGCCCGGTGCCCGCCGCTACGTCATGGACGTGCTCGGGGAATGGGGCCTGGCCGCCGGCTCGGAGGCCGCCGACGCCGTCCGCCTGATCGTCTCGGAGCTGGTCACCAATGCCGTGCAGCACACCCGGGGCCAGTCGCCGACGTTCACCGTGGACGTCCGCCTCGACCGTGACGAACACCTGCGCATCGGGGTCACGGACAGCCATCCCCGCCACCCCCGCCGGCTGCCCGTCGCCGTCCAGCAGGACCACGGGCGCGGTCTGGTCATCATCCGCTGCCTGACCGTCGAGCGCGGCGGCAGGCTCTCGGTCGTCCCGACCGCCGACGGCGGCAAGACGGTGTGGATCCGCCTGCCGTGGGTGCTGCCGGCCGGCTGACCGGCAGCACGGAGGGGCCGGGCGGAGACCGCCCGGCCCGGCGCTCTCGTGGAGCGCGCTCCTGAACCGGTGGGTTCGTTCGTCGTTACCGCGGGTGCCGGTGGGGCACCGGAGGGCGGCAGTCGGGTCCGCTGCCACGGAAGGGACGCTCTGCGTGCGGGACGCGTCGTGGCCGGGGCGGGCGCGCGGGGTGTGCGCCGCCGGTCACCGGCCGTGCGGCGGTCAGCCGTTCACGCGGCCGTAGGAGACGCTCTGCGTCCAGATGCGTTCGAGGCGCACGACCGAACCGGTCTTGGGGGCGTGCCAGATCTTGTTGTTCCCGGCGTATATCCCCACGTGGTAGACGCCGCCCCGGCCGTGGAAGAAGACCAGGTCCCCCCGGGTGCGCGAGAAGCCGGGGATGTGCCGGGTGCGGTTGTACTGGTCCTGTGCGGTCCGCGGCAGTTGCTTGCCGGCCCGTTTGAAGGAGTACTGGGTCAGACCCGAGCAGTCGAAGCGGTACGGTCCCGTCGCCCCCCACTGGTAGGGGGAGCCGGCCTTGGAGGCCGCGATCTGCAGGGCCGCGGTGGAGACGGTTGCTGCTTCCGCGTCGTTCGTGGTGCCCGGCGCCAGCACCGTGGCGCCGACGGCCGCGAGAGTCAGGGCGGATTTCACGGAGAGGGGCATGGCCCCTGCCCTGGACATTGAGGGACGTTTGTGCGCGCCCATGCCAAACCCTTCGTCAGCCGCCTGTGAAGGATGACCTGTCGGGTTCGGGCAGGCGAAGAATGCCCGGCCGCCGGAGCGGCTTCACCCCAAGGGACGCCAGGGAGTTGCTGCTCTCCCACCGTCCCGCCGTGCTCGGGTCCTCCATCCCTGCCGGTGCACTTATGTCGACCAGTCGCCCCGGCGGCGGCAGGGTTCGGCGTCCGCCCGGACCGCCCCGCCGCGGTGGCGGGGTCTTGTCGTCGGCACGGATCTTGGCGCAGCCGCGCCGCCCGCGCCGAGCGGATCCCGCCATATGTGAGCCTCGTCACCCTTGAGCAATTCGGCTGGACGCGGGGCGATTTGACGCTGACGACTTTTCCCTGGTGACCCCGCCACCTGCGGCGCAGCGATCTCTCCGAGCGGCGCATGCGCGCGTCGCCCGAAGTGATCACTGCGGCACGTCTACGATCGCCTCCGCCGTCTGAAGGAGATCGGGGGGCGAATGTTTCCGCTCCTCAGTTCGGCGGCTCCGACGGCAACATCACCCGGCCGGCTCGCCGTTCCCCGTCCAGGACCCGCATCGCTCGTGCCAGCGTTCCCGTGTACATCTCGCGTTCGCCGCGTCCGTGCATGACCGTCAGCGCGTCGCGCAGCCCGGTGGCCGCGAGCGCGAGCGCCTGCGCGGCTCGTAGCGCGGCGTACGTGTCATGCGTGCGGGCCGGGTTGATCCGGCCGAGAAGATCCAGTACTTCCAGATAGCGGTCCACCACCTCGCCCTCGGCACGGGTCAGGGCGGGCAGCGGTGGGAGCTCCGGTGGCCACACGGCGCTCACCACGCCCCGTGCGCAGCACCCTGCGCCGTCCGGTTCTCGACGATGCGGTCGGCGAGCCCGTAGGCCACCGCGCCGCGGGCGTCCAGGACCGTGTCCCGCTCGGTGTCCCGCCGGATCCGCTCCGTACTCCGCCCGGTGTACCGGCTCAGCATCCCCGTCAGGGTCTCCCGCGTGCGCAGCAACTCCTCCGCCTGCAGGGCCAGGTCCGAGGGCTGCCCCTGCACCGGCCCGTCGAGGGAGGGCTGGCGGACGAGCACCCGGGCGTGCGGCAGCACCATCCGCTTGCCCGGCGTGCCGGCCGCCAGCAGCACGGCCGCGGTCGCGTCGGCCCGGCCCAGGCAGACGGTCTCGACGTCGCAGCAGATGTAGCGCATCGCGTCGTGGACGGCGCACAGGGCGGAGAAGGAGCCGCCGGGGGAGTTGATGTAGAGGGAGACGTCCTGGTCGGGTGCCGCGTGCTCCAGGTACATCAATTGCGCCGTCACGTCGCTCGCCGCCGTGTCGTCCAGCGGCGTCCCCAGGAAGAGGATGCGCTCGGAGAAGAGCTTCGCGTACGGGTCCGTGGTGTGGACGCCGGTGCCGGTGCGTTCGGAGAACTCCGGCAGGACGTGGCGGGCTGCGGGTCGGTCCATGGCTGCGCCTCTCGTCGGTCGTCGCGGGTGATCACCGAGATGATCGCCATCTGTAAAAAATGTACAGGACGTACACCTCGTTAGAATGGGGTCATGGCCTACGAAATTCCTGTGACGCAAGCCCGAGCCGAGCTGGCGGAGCTGATCAACCGCGTCGTCTACGGCGGTGAGCGGGTGGTCGTCACCCGCCACGGGAAGCCGCTCGTCGCCCTGGTCTCCGCCGCCGACCTGCAGCGGCTCGAAGAGGCGGGCGCCGCCGCGGAGGCCGCCGAGGAGCAGGTGGTCAGTACGGTCGCCTCGCTCGGCTCCCTGGGCGCGTCCGCTCCGGGCGAACGCCGCCGCTTCGGCATCGCCGCCGAGCACCGCGACCCCGGAGAGGCGGGGCGCCCCTGAGCGCTCGGTGAGACCTCCGGCCATGACTGCGCAAAGAGCGGGTCAGCGCAGTTAACGCGTTGGAAAAGCTTGCGCCCTAATCTGCACTCAGCGGCCACGGGGAGAAGAACCCCAGGTCAACACTGTGTTGAGGTAGGACGCATGCAACTGTCCCCGCACGAGCAGGAAAAGCTGCTCATCCATGTGGCCGCCGACGTCGCCGAGCGGCGCCGGGCCCGCGGGCTGCGCCTCAACCACCCCGAAGCGGTGGCCCTGATCACCGTGCACATCCTCGAAGGCGCCCGGGACGGCCGCACCGTGGCCGAGCTGATGTCCTCCGGGCGCAAGGTGCTCACCCGCGACGAGGTCATGGAGGGCGTGCCCGAGATGATCCACGACGTGCAGGTCGAGGCCACGTTCCCGGACGGGACGAAGCTCGTCACCGTCCATGAGCCCATCGCGTGACGGGGGAGCGACGCCCATGATTCCCGGACAGGTACTGCACGCCACCGAGCCCGTACGGCTCAACGAGGGTCTGCACCGCACCCGGCTCGTCGTGCTCAACGCCGCCGACCGGCCCGTGCAGGTCGGCTCCCACTACCACTTCGCCGAGGCCAACCCGGGCCTTGCGTTCGACCGTGCGGCCGCGCACGGCAAGCGCCTGGACATCGCCGCCGGCACCGCCGTGCGCTTCGAGCCGGGCATCCCCGTCGAGGTCGACCTCGTCCCCCTCGCGGGCAAGCGCATCGTCGAGGGCCTGCGCGGCGCGTGCGGGGGACCGCTCGATGCCTGAGCTCACCCGCGCCGCCTACGCCGACCTCTACGGGCCGACCACCGGTGACCGCATCCGCCTCGCCGACACCGACCTCGTCGTCGAGATCGAGGAGGACCGCTGCGGCGGCCCCGGCCGCGCCGGGGACGAGGCGGTCTTCGGCGGCGGCAAGGTTATCCGCGAGTCCATGGGCCAGTCCCGTGTCACCCGTGCCGAGGGCGCACCCGACACCGTCATCACCGGCGCCGTCGTCCTCGACCACTGGGGGATCGTCAAGGCCGACATCGGCATCCGCGACGGCCGCATCACCGGCGTCGGCAAGGCCGGCAACCCCGACACCATGGACGGCGTCCACCCCGACCTCGTCATCGGCCCGGAGACCGAGATCATCGCCGGCAACGGCAGGATCCTCACGGCCGGTGCCATCGACGCCCACGTCCACTTCATCTGCCCCCAGCTCGCCGACGAGGCCCTCGCCTCGGGCATCACCACGCTCGTGGGCGGCGGCACCGGACCGGCCGAGGGCAGCAAGGCCACCACCATCACCCCCGGCTCCTGGCACCTCGCCCGGATGTTCGAGGCTCTGGAGGGGCATCCCCTCAACATCGGCCTCCTCGGCAAGGGGAACACCGTCTCCCGCGACTCCCTGCGCGCCCAACTGCGCGCCGGGGCCGTCGGATTCAAGATCCACGAGGACTGGGGGGCCACCCCCGCGGCCATCGACGCCTGCCTGAACGTCTGCGAGGAGAGCGGCGCCCAGCTCGCCATCCACACCGACACGCTCAACGAGGCGGGCTTCGTCGGCGACACCCTCGCCGCCGTCGCCGGCCGCACCCTCCACGCGTACCACACCGAAGGCGCGGGCGGCGGACACGCACCGGACATCATCACCGTGGTCTCCGAGGCCAACGTCCTGCCCAGCTCCACCAACCCCACCCGGCCGCACACCGTCAACACCGTCGACGAGCACCTCGACATGCTGATGGTCTGCCACCACCTCAACCCGGCCGTCCCGGAGGACCTCGCCTTCGCCGAGTCCCGCATCCGCCCGGGCACCATCGCCGCCGAGGACGTCCTGCACGACCTCGGCGCCATCTCCATCATCTCCTCCGACTCCCAGGCCATGGGACGCATCGGCGAGGTCGTCCTGCGCACCTGGCAGACCGCGCACGTCATGAAGAGGCGCCGCGGCCCCCTGCCCGGCGACGGTCCCGCCGACAACGCACGGGCCCGGCGCTACGTCGCCAAGTACACCGTCAACCCGGCCGTGGCCCAGGGCCTGGACCACGAGATCGGCTCCGTCGAGACCGGAAAGCTCGCCGACCTGGTGCTGTGGGAGCCGGCCTTCTTCGGCGTGCGGCCGCTGCTCGTCCTCAAGGGCGGACAGATCGCCTACGCGCAGATGGGCGACGCCAACGCCTCCATCCCCACCCCGCAGCCCGTCCTGCCCCGCCCCATGTTCGGCGCCTTCGGCCGCGCCCCCGCCGCGACCTCCCTGAACTTCGTCACCCAGTGGGCCATGGACGACGGCCTCCCCGAGCGCCTCGGCCTGGGCAAGCGCTTCGTCCCGATCCGCAGCACGCGCCGCGTCACCAAGGCGGACATGCGCAACAACGACGCCCGGCCGCGGGTGGAGGTCGACCCGGACACCTTCACGGTCACCATCGACGGCGACGCGGTGGAGCCGCAGCCCGCGGCGGAACTGCCCATGGCCCAGCGGTACTTCCTCTTCTGATGACCATCACCGACGTCGTCGTCGCGCCGGAGGAGCCGGGCCGGCCCGTGTCCGTGCCGCTTCCCGCGGCTGCCGGAGGGGGCAGGGGTGCCCTCGCCGCGCTGCTCGTCCTCGCCGACGGACGCTTCCCGGCCGGCGGTCACGCCCACTCCGGCGGCGCGGAGGCGGCCGTCAAGGCCGGGCGGATCGCGGACGGGGCATCGCTGGAGTCCTTCTGCCGCGGGCGGCTGCACACCGCCGGGCTGGCGGCGGCCGGGCTCGCCGCCGCGGCCGCCGCCGGGATCGATCCGCTCGCCCTCGATGAGGCCGCCGACGCCCGCACCCCCTCGCCGGCCCTGCGCGCGGCCGCGCGACGGCTCGGGCGGCAGATGATGCGGGCCGCCC
>NZ_JAIXMK010000197.1:0-9139 GCF_020328095.1 Streptomyces sichuanensis | reverse complement strand
CTGACGCCACGCTCCCGGGGCTCCGCCCCGGACCCCGGTCCTCAAACGCCGGACGGGCTGACAAAGTCAGCCCGTCCGGCGATTTCGGAGACCGGTCACGAGTTGTACGTCCCCTGCGCCCGCTCCAGGCCGTCCACGATCAGCGTCTCCACCGCATCCGCCGCACGGTCCACCTCGAAGGCCAGGTCCTTGCGCTCCGTCGACGAGAAGTCCTTCAGCACGAAGTCCGCCACCTGCATGCGCCCCGGCGGACGACCGATGCCGAACCGCACCCGGCAGTAGTCGGGGCCCATCGCCTTCGTGATCGACTTCAGGCCGTTGTGGCCGTTGTCACCGCCGCCCAGCTTCAGGCGCAGCTGGCCGAAGTCGATGTCCAGCTCGTCGTGGACGGCGACGATCCGCTCCACCGGCACCTTGTAGAAGTCGCGCAGCGCGGCCGTCGGGCCGCCCGACAGATTCATGAACGACATCGGCTTGGCGACGACCACCCGGCGGCTGGACGGGCCCGGGGCGCCCAGCCGGCCCTCCACGACCTGGGCACGCGCCTTGTGGGCCTTGAACTTGGCGCGCATCCGCTCGGCGAGCAGGTCCGCGACCATGAAGCCCACGTTGTGGCGGTTGCCCGCGTACTCGGGGCCGGGGTTGCCGAGGCCCACGATGAGCCAGGGGCTGGAGTCGTCCGTCATCTGCATGTCTCCTTCATAGCCAACCGCCGCCCTGCTCCGGTGGAGCGGGACGGCGGTCGGAAAGAAAAACCCTGAGGGGCGTGGATCAGCCCTTGACGACCAGCAGGTCGACGTGCTCCAGGAAGCCCTTCAGCGGGTCGCGCTGGACCTGCTTGGGAACGACGACCTCGTTGCGGCCCTCGATGTCCAGGGAGAGGACGACGCCCGGGGTCTTCAGGGCCATCATCAGGTCGTGGCCCGGCAGGGACACGTGGACCGGCTCGGCACCGTGGCCGTAGACGACGGCCGGGACCAGGTCCTCGCGGCGGATGCGGCGGGCGGCGCCCTTGCCGAAGTCGGTGCGGACGGTGGCGGCGAGCTTGATCTCAGCCATGGTGCACTCCTCGTGAGCAGTTCAGGTGGACGGTTACCCGGCCCACGACAGGCCGCCTGCTACGAAGAGCGCGTCGATAACGGACCGCCGCACATGCGCGTGAAACGCGGTGCGGCCTCCCTCGCCGAGCAACTCGATGAGTCTACCCGGCGGGGAGGCCGCCCAGAAATCGATCAGTACGTCAGTGCGACTGCATGATCGTTACGCCTGTCCGGAGAGGGCTCAGCCCAGCTCGTCGAAGAGGCTCGTGACCGAACCGTCCTCGAAGACCTCGCGCACGGCCCGCGCGATCGTCGGCGCGATGGAGAGCACCGTGATCTTGTCGAGCTCCAGCTCGTTCGGGGTGGGCAGGGTGTTGGTGAAGACGAACTCGCTCACCTTGGAGTTCTTCAGGCGGTCCGCGGCCGGGCCGGAGAGCACGCCGTGCGTGGCGGTGACGATGACGTCCGCGGCGCCGTGCGCGAAGAGCGCGTCGGCGGCGGCGCAGATCGTGCCACCGGTGTCGATCATGTCGTCGACGAGCACGCAGACGCGGCCCTTGACGTCACCGACGACCTCGTGGACGGTGACCTGGTTGGCCACGTCCTTGTCGCGCCGCTTGTGGACGATCGCCAGCGGCGCGCCCAGGCGGTCGCACCAGCGGTCGGCGACGCGCACGCGGCCGGCGTCGGGGGAGACGACGGTCAGCTTGTCGCGGTCGACCTTGGCGCCCACGTAGTCGGCGAGGATCGGCAGCGCGAACAGGTGGTCCACCGGGCCGTCGAAGAAGCCCTGGATCTGGTCGGTGTGCAGGTCGACCGTGAGGATGCGGTCGGCGCCGGCCGTCTTCATCAGGTCGGCGATCAGGCGGGCCGAGATGGGCTCGCGGCCGCGGTGCTTCTTGTCCTGACGGGCGTAGCCGTAGAAGGGCAGGATCACGGTGATGCTCCGCGCGGAGGCGCGCTTCAGAGCATCGATCATGATGAGCTGCTCCATGACCCACTTGTTGATGGGGGCCGTGTGGCTCTGCATGAGGAAGCAGTCGGCGCCGCGCGCCGACTCCTGGAAGCGGACGTAGATCTCACCGTTGGCGAAGTCGAAGGCCTTGGTCGGGACCAGGCCCACGCCCAGCTGGTGCGCGACCTCCTCGGCAAGCTCGGGGTGGGCGCGGCCGGAGAAGAGCATCAGCTTCTTCTCGCCGGTCGTCTTGATCCCGGTCACAGCACAGTCTCCTTGGATGTCGCTTTGTGTGCGCTTATCACGGTACGCCCCGCACGGCGTGCCGGTGTCACGGTCACTGCTCGCCGTCGGTGGCCTGACGAGCTGCGGAAGCGGCCTGTGCGGCTGCGCTTCCCGGGCGCTTACGAGCCACCCAACCCTCGATATTCCGCTGCTGGCCACGGGCGACCGCCAGCGAACCCGGGGGCACATCCTTGGTGATGACCGAGCCGGCGGCGGTGTACGCGCCGTCCCCGATCGTGACCGGAGCCACAAACATGTTGTCGGACCCGGTCCGGCAGTGCGAGCCGATCGTGGTGTGGTGCTTGTTCACACCGTCGTAGTTCACGAAGACGCTCGCGGCGCCGATGTTGGTGTACTCGCCGATCGTCGCGTCACCCACGTACGACAGGTGCGGCACCTTGGTGCCCTCACCGATCTCGGCGTTCTTCATCTCGACGTACGCCCCGGCCTTGGACTTCGCGCCCAGGCGCGTACCGGGCCGCAGGTAGGCGTACGGGCCGACGGTGGCGTTCTCGCCGATGACGGCGGAGTCCGCGACGGTGTTGTCGACGCGGGCGCCGGCCCCCACGGAGGTGTCCGTCAGGCGGGTGTTCGGGCCGACCTCGGCGCCGGTGGCCACGTGGGTGGCGCCCACCAGCTGGGTGCCGGGCTGGACCAGGGCGTCCGCCTCGAAGGTCACCGTGACGTCGACCCAGGTCGTCGCCGGGTCCACGACCGTCACGCCGCTCATCATCGCCGCGTGCAGCAGCCGCTCGTTGAGCAGCTTGCGGGCCTCGGCGAGCTGGACGCGGTTGTTGATGCCGAGGATCTCGCGGTGGTCGCCGGCGACGGCCGCGCCCACCCGGTGCCCGGCCTCGCGCAGGATGCCCAGGACGTCGGTGAGGTACTCCTCGCCCTGGCTGTTGTCGGTGCGGACCTTGCCGAGCGCGTCCGTCAGCAGCTGGGCGTCGAACGCGAACACCCCGGAGTTGATCTCGCGGATGGCGCGCTGCGCGTCCGTGGCGTCCTTGTGCTCGACGATCGCGGTGACCGCGCCCGTCGCGTCGTCGCGCACGATGCGGCCGTAGCCGGTGGAGTCCGGCACCTCGGCGGTCAGCACGGTGACGGCGTTGCCGTCGGCGGCGTGCGTCTCGGACAGGCGCCGGAGGGTCTCGCCGGTGAGCAGCGGGGTGTCGCCGCAGACGACGACCACGGTGCCGTCGAGGGTGATGCCGCCGTTCGACAGCTCCTCCAGGCCCATGCGGACGGCGTGGCCGGTGCCGTTCTGCTCGTACTGGACGGCGGTGCGCACGCCGGGGTCGATCTCGGCCAGGTGGCCGGCGACCTGCTCGCGGGCGTGCCCGACGATGACGACGAGGTGCTCGGGGTCGAGCTCGCGCGCGGCGGCGACGACGTGCCCGACGAGGGAGCGGCCGCAGATCGCGTGCAGGACCTTGGGTGTGGCCGACTTCATGCGGGTGCCCTCACCCGCTGCGAGGACGACGACGGCTGCCGGGCGGTTGGCGCTCACGGGTGTGCCCTTCGGCTTCGAGGGGGTGGACACCCGCAGGATACCGGGGCGTAAGAGGGGGGAAACGCGGAAGGGTCCCGACCTGGGCGGTCGGGACCCGTGCATGCGTGGTTCAGGCTCCCCCGCCAGGACTCGAACCTGGAAAGACGGCACCAAAAACCGTAGTGTTGCCAATTACACCACAGGGGATGGTAAAAGCTCTCAAACCGGACAAGGTCTCGGACTGATCGCTCGGCACCTCACACTATGCCGTACCACCGGCCTCCGACGCGACGGTGTGTCCGCTTCGGGCTGTCGTGGACACGGGAAAAGCAGTGGCACCCGCCCGTAGTCTGGGTGGTATGAGCGTAACGGGGGCAATCGCGGAGGAGGGCGCGCGCGGCGCGCCCACGGGGCCGTGGTGGTGGACGCGGCGGCGGAGCCTGGTGCTGGACGCCGTGCTGGCGCTGGCGTCCGCCGTGGAATGTCTGCTGGAGGGGATCTCCTTCTCGCACGACGTGGGGATACCCGCCGTCGTCGGTGGCCTGCTGGGGGTGCCGGCGGGCGCCTCGCTGCTGCTGCGGCGCCGGTGGCCGGTGGCCGTGGTGCTGGTGTCGATCGCCACCACGCCCGCCGAGATGGGCTTCCTGCTCGGCATCGTCGGCCTGTACACCCTGGCGGCCTCCGAGGTCCCGCGCCGCATCACCGTCGTGCTCTCCGCGGCGTCGCTGGCGGGCACGCTGGTGGTGGCCCTGGCCCGCTTCCACCAGGACACCGCCGAGGACGGCTACCACCCCGGCCTCTGGGCGATGATCATCTTCTCGGTGGTGATGGCCCTCGGCCTGACGGCCCCACCGGTCCTGCTCGGCCTGTACGTGGGCGCCAGACGCCGCCTCGTGGAGAGCCTGCGCGAGCGGGCCGACGGGCTGGAGCGCGAGCTGTCCCTGCTCGCCGACCGCGCGGAGGAACGGGCCGTGTGGGCCCGCAACGAGGAGCGCACCCGCATCGCCCGCGAGATGCACGACGTGGTGGCCCACCGGGTGTCCCTGATGGTCGTCCACGCGGCGGCGCTGCAGGCGGTCGCCCTGAAGGACCCCGAGAAGGCGTCGAAGAACGCCGGACTGGTCGGCGACATGGGCCGGCAGGCGCTCACGGAGCTGCGCGAGATGCTCGGCGTGCTGCGCACCACCCCGGACGGCGCCGTCGCGTCCCAGCCGGTGGCGGCGCAGTCCGAGCGGCTGGCGGCCGTGGCCGCGGCGGCCTCGGCCCGGGTACGGGTCGCGGCGGGCGGCCCCGCGCCGGACGCCGGGGACGGCGGGCCGGCCCTGGACGGGCTGGAGGACCTGGTGGGCCAGTCCCGGGCGGCCGGGATGACCGTGGAGCTGGCCGCCCAGGGCGAGGAGCGCTCGTACGCCCGCGACGTGGAGCAGACCGCCTACCGCGTGGTGCAGGAGGCGCTCACCAACGTCCACAAGCACGCGCCGGGCGCGAAGACGGTCGTGCGGCTCGCCCACCGGGACGCCGAGGTGGCGCTGCAGGTGGAGAACGGCCCGCCCGACGCCGGGGCGGACGCGGGCCCGCGGCTGCCCAGCGGCGGGAACGGCCTGGTCGGCATGGAGGAGCGGGTCAAGGCGCTGGGCGGCGTCTTCGTGTCCGGGCCGACCGACGCGGGCGGATTCCGGGTCTCGGCGGTGATACCGGACCGGCACTGAGCGCCGCTCCGCTCACGTCACCTGGCGCCCGGCGCGGCCGCCGAGAGGCGGGAAGGCCGGGTTCCGGTGACGAGCGTGCCGATGGCGTGATCGATGTCGGAACCGAGGTACCAGTCGCCGGTGTGGTCGAGGCTGTAGACGCGGCCGTGCGCGTCGATGACGAGGAGCGCCTGTCCGTCCAGCTCCTGGCCCAGCGGGCACACCTCGGTGCCCAGCGCACGGCCGAGGTCGGCGACGGTACGGGCGAGGTGGAGGCCGTGCAGGGGATCGACGTGGAAGGCCGTGGGGGCGATGTGCCGGCCCTGCCCCGGCGGAGTGACGTACAGCCCGCCGAACTCGGCCCACGCCTCGACGGCGGCCGGGAAGACGGTGTGCCGGTGCCCGGCGGGGGAGACGTGGGCGCGCAGCGCGTCGGCCCAGTTCTCGGCGGCCTTGATGTCCCAGCGGCCGGGCTGCCAGCCGGCCTCGCGCAGGGCGGCGTCGACGGCGACGGGGAAGCGGGTGGCGGCGGTGCGGTCGAAAGCACGCATGGGTGGTGGTCAGTTCCTGCCGTTGGTCGGGGCGCCGGCCTCGACGGCCCGTACGCCGAAGTGGGCCAGGAGCGCGGTACAGGACCGGCAGGGCGCGGCGTAGGCGCCGTGGCGCGGGTCGCCGTCCTCGCGGATGTGGCGGGCGGTCAGTTTGGACTGCTTCAGGGCGCGACGTGCCTCGCCGTGGGTGAGCGGTTTGCGGGCCGCACGTTTGCTGCGGCCGCTCTCGAAACCCGTGAGGTAGCGCGTGAGGAGGACCGCCTCGGGGCAGCGGCCCGTGAAGCGCTCGCGCCGCTCGTTGGTGAGCGTGTCGAGGAAGTCCTGGACCAGAGGATGGAGTCTGGGCGGTTGGTCCGACTTCCCGGCGGTGCAGGTGAGGGTCTCGCCGCGCACGGACAGGGCGGCCGCCACGGCGGGCAGGATGCCGTCCCGGCGGTGCAGCAGCGCCGGCGGCCGGTCGGAGTCCTCGCTGGAGCTCCAGGTGAGCCGGGGGTCGCCGGGTGCGGCGGCCCCTTCGTCGGCGGGCCGGCGGTCCTTGGTCGTGTGCATGGCGGTTCTTCCCTCCCGTGCAATCCCCCTGTTGCGGGGATCAGCCTGCCAAATGGGGTGGCGGGTGTGAAAGGCAGGGCGGTGTTGCGTGCGGCGCGTGCGCCGAATGATCACTGTGAGGTCACGAGTTGTCGCGCAGCGACCGCCGGATGCTCTCCCTTGGTGCCGCTTCGTACGCACCTGCAAGCATCCGGGCACACCCGCCGGGCCCGCCCCGGACCGTTGCCGGAGACACCCTTCTTGCGGCACCGCATAGGCTGTCGCCCACGAGTGTTCCCGGCGTCGGCCGCATGTCCGGGTCTTCAGTAGTCCTGTAGGAGACACAGTCAGCAGGGGGCTTCCGTCATGACGACAGGTCGGCTCGGGCACCAAGCCGCGCCACCGAACGCGGCCTACGCCGGACAGGTCGTGCACTTCCCGGACCCGGTGCGGCGCAGCCGCCACCCCAAGGGGGTGCGGATCGACGACGAGGGCTTCCCGGACTTCTCCGCGTACGCCCGGGCCGCCGCCGAGATCGCCGAACCGCCGGAGGGCTTCGGCGTCGACGAGCTGCGCCTGACCGACTACGTGTCGGCCAACGCCGCCCTGCACGCGGCCGGCCACGAGCTGTGGGCCAGCCTGCCTCCGGTGGCGACACCGCACGGCTGGACCTGGCACCACGTGCCCCGCACGCGCCGGCTGGAACTCGTCCCCGTCGAGGTCAAAGCACTGCTGCGACACCACGGCGGCCTGGCCACCGCCCTCGTCGACCACGACAAGCGCGGCACGCGGCCGCTGCAGGAGACCCGGCCCGTGCACTTCGTCCTCCCGCAGCGCGACCTCGCGGTGACGGAGGAACAGGTGCAGGGCGTCGAGGAGGACCTCGGCTACCGCCTGCCCGGCGCCTACCGCTCCTTCCTGAAGGCGGCCGGCGGCTGCGCGCCGGTCGGCGCCGCGCTCGACGCCGAACTGGGCCTCCTGCTGGACCAGCCGTTCTTCACGGTGCGCGACGAAGCCGCCGTCAACGACCTCGTGTACGTCAACAAGTGCCTGCGCGACCACTTCACCAAGGACTACCTCGGGGTCGGCTTCGTGCAGGGCGGTGTCCTCGCGGTCAAGGTCAAGGGCGAGGCCCTCGGCTCCGTGTGGTTCTGCCCGTACGACGACGCCCGCGACCAGGACGGCTGGACGGTGACCGAACGGGTCGAGCGGCTGATGCTCCCCTGCGGCGAGGACTTCGACGACTTCCTCTCCCGCCTGGCGGGCGGACCGCCGGAGCTGGAGACCGTGGCGAACCTGATGGTGGACGGCGGCTTCGCGCACGCCGTCCCGGTGGAGGGATGAGCGGCGCAATGGTGACGTTCGCGCAGGCGCAGGAGCGCGCGGAGCGCTGGGTCAACGGCGAGGTGCCGGCCTATCTCCAACGCGAGGTGTGCGTCAGGGAGTTCGGTCTGGGCTTCGTCTGCTGGGCGGAGGACCGCGAGGACGGCCCGGCCGGCGACGGCGCCCGCCTCCGCATGGTCATCGCCCGGGACAGCGGCGAGACGACGCTGTGGCCGGGACTGCCGGTGGGCGAAGTGATCCGCCGGTACGAGGAGGAGTACGGCACCGTGGACGAACCGGCCCCGAGCACCCCGCCCACGCCACCGCGCCGGGTGGACCTGGAGGCGACGTCCTTCCTGCTCAGCCCGCCCCAGTGGCTGCAGGACGCGGCGGACGCGATCGGCATCCCGGACCGGAGGTCGGGAAGCCCGGATACGGATGCGGGTTCCCCTGCGGGGGCCGCGGGTGCGGGTGCCCTTACGGGTGCCGCGGATGCGGGCGCCTCGGCCTCGGGCCCGGCCTCTGGCGGGGCCTCGGCTCCCGCTCCGGACGTGGCTCCGGCCTCTGATGTCGCTTCGGCTCCGGCGGGGCCCGGGGCCCCGGCTCAGGGTGCGGCTCCGGCCTCGGGGGCGGCTCCGGACGTGGCCCCGGCTCCTGCCTCGGCCTCGGGCCCGGGCGTGGCCCCGGGTGCGGGTGCGGCCTCCGCCTCCGCCCCGGCTTCTCCCCCTGACCTGGGCGCGCAGGCGCCCGCGGTGCCGGGTGCGCGCGACGCGGCCGATGTGCCCGGCACGTCGGCGGACGTGCAGGACGCCGTGCCGGACGCGCCCTGGGCCGATGTGGACGTGACGGCCCGTCCGTCCTCGCAGAACACGGATGCCGGCGGGTCGTCGTCCGGCAGCCTCTCGTCCGAGGCATGGGCCTCGGCGGACGTCGCGAAGGACGACGACGACCGGTCCGTCGGCCTGCCCGCCACCGTGCTGGCCCCCGCCCTGTCGGGTACGGACCTGGACGACACCCCGCCGCCCGGCGTCCGCCCGGAGGCCAAGACCGAACTGATGCCCCAGGGCAGCGCGCTGCCGCGGACGACGATCGCACCCGCGCTCGACGTCCCGGGGTCCCCGCCAGAGGGCGGCCGGTACGCACGTACGCAGCTGGTGTCCCAGCTGGACGAGGCGAGCCTGGGCGCCGGCATGCCGGGTGGGCCTGCGGCTCCGGCTGCCCCGGGCCGGCCGGGCACTCCGCCGCCGGGTGCGCCGGCCTTCCCCGGTCCGGCGCAC
>NZ_JAIXMK010000196.1:0-570 GCF_020328095.1 Streptomyces sichuanensis | reverse complement strand
GGGTGCGCCGGCCTTCCCGGGTCCGGCGCACCCGGCTGCTCCGCCGCCGGGTGCGCCCGCGTTCCCGGGTGCTCCCGGTCAGCCGGACGCTCAGGTGCCGGGTGCCCCTGGTCAGCCCGGTACTCCGCCGCCGGGCGTTCCCGGTCAGCCCAGTGCACAGGCGCCGGGTGCGTCGGCCTTCCCCGGTGCTCCGGGTCAGCCGGCTGCTCCGCCGCCGGGTGCGCCCGCGTTCCCGGGTGCTCCTGGCCAGCCGGGTGCCCAGGCTCCGGGTGCCCCTGGTCAGCCCGGCACTCCGCCGTCGGGTGCTCCCGGTCAGCCGCACGCTCCGGGTGCTCCCGGTCAGCCGGGTGCCCCTGCCTTCCCGGGTGCTCCGGGTCAGCCCGGTGCTCAGGCCGCGCCGGGTCAGCCCGCTCCGCCGCCGGGTGCCCCCGCTTTCCCCGGCGCTCCGGGCCAGCCGGGCGCCCAGGCGCCCGGTGGTGTGCATGCCGCCGCGACCATGCTCGCGAGTCCGGGCACGCCCGGCATGCCCGGCGCCCCGGCCGCCCCCGGCGCCCCCGGCGCTCCGCGGCC
>NZ_JAIXMK010000195.1:0-9722 GCF_020328095.1 Streptomyces sichuanensis | reverse complement strand
GGAGCACTTCCCCTTCGACGACGGCCGCGGCATCGAGGTCAACGAGCGGTTCCGGGAGCTGCGGCAGCGCAAGGGGCTGCTCCGGGTGCGGCTCGCCTACGGTGAACCCACCTGGCTGGTCACCCGCTACGCGGACGCCCGGCTGGTGCTGGGCGATACGCGGTTCAGCCGCGCGATGTCGGTCGGCCGGGACTTCCCGCGCCAGGAAGAGGCGACGGAGCTGGCCGGGCTGATCACCATGGATGCCCCCGAACACACCCGGCTGCGCACGCTTTTGGTCAAAGCCCTCAGCAGATCCCGTATGGAAGCGCAGCGCCCGACGGTGCGGGCGGTGGCGGACGAGCTGCTGTCGTCGGCGATGAACGCCGGGCCGGGCATGGACATCGTGGTGGACTACGCGCAGAAGATGAGCGTGCTGTCCATCTGCGACCTGCTCGGCGTGCCGGTCTCGGACCGGGAGGTGTTCGAGTCGACCAGCGAGGCGCTGATGCCCGGCAGCGCCGTCGGCGCCGAGGACATGATGCGGAGGTTCGGTGCCCTGCGCGTCTGTACCGAGCGGCTCATCGCCGAGCGCCGGGCCCATCCCCGCGACGACCTGATGTCGGCGATGGTCCAGGCCCGGGAGGAGGAGGACCGGCTCACCGACGACGAGCTGATCGACCTGGTCGTCAGCATGCTGCTGGCCAGGTTCGAGGCGATCATCACCCAGATTCCGAACTGCGTCCACGTTCTCACGCGGGGCGACCGTGCGCTCTGGAACAGGCTGCGTGCGAACCCGGCCGAGCTGCCGGCGGCAGTCGAGGAGTTGCTGCGCAACAACGCCTCGGCTGGTGCCGGCCTGTTCGTCCGCTATGCGCGGGAGGACGTCAACGTCGGCGGCACGCTGGTGCGCGCGGGCGAAGCCCTGACCGTCGCCGTCGAGTCGGCCAACCATGACCCGGCCCGATTCGAGGACCCCGACGCGATCGACTTCACCCGGTCGGCCGGTGGACACCTCACCTTCGGCTACGGTGCGCACTACTGCGTCGGCGCCCAGCTCGGGCGCATCGACCTCCAGGAGGGACTGCGGGCGCTGCTCACCAGGGCCCCGGAGCTGACCGTCCGCGACATCACGTGGAGAGTACGGCCGCACATCCGGGGGCCGGAGGCGATGCGCGTGACCTGGCAGGGGGACTGATCTCCTGCACCACGAGAGGGGACACGATCGTGGCGTTGCTTCCGGCCTGGCGCCCAGTTGTCCCCTTTGCAGGTCAGCGAGCCGCGGCCTGCCAACTCCGCCGCGACGGGGGCCAGATGCTGCTCGCGCGGGGAAACCGGCCTCGGCGTACGCGCCGCCCGACTCCGCGATGAGGTGGTCGAGGGCTTTCGAGCCGTCGGCGACGTCCTCAGGGCCCGCGACCTCGACCTTCACCTTCCGGAACAGACCCGGCTGACGGGTCTGTGCGACCTCCTCGGCCCGTACGGGTGCGAGCCCCTTGGCGTCGCCCGTCTCCACGGCGTCGACGAACCGCTCCAGCAGCGCTTCGTCGACGCCCGGGTAGAGACTCACCGGCTGGACTTCCCCCGGTGACGTGTTGGCCGGTGCCACGTCTGCCCTCCGTCTCGGGGCGACTGCCGGGTTACGGCTGTGAGGACTAGCGGGACCTGAAGCGGCGGAAGAGGTTGCGGGCCACGTACACGCCCGGGCCGCCGAAGCCGACGATGTCGGCGCGTCCGTCACCGGTGATGTCGGCGAGGAAGCGAAGGTGCTTTTTGCTCGGAGTGCACACCAAGTTGTGGTGTGAAGATCAGCCTTCCGAACACTCCCTTCCCGCGTTTCACCCTTGAAGCACCACTGCAGGAACCGACATGTCCCCTGCAACAGCGGGCTCACATGGTCGACCTGGCTGATCGTTTCGTGCTCTTCCCCTTCCGGGCATCACCGTCAGGCTGCCCTCGCTGCCGGTCATCGTGAGCATCCCGTCGCGCTTCGGCATCGGCGTAGTGGGATCCGGCCCGAGCATCCGATGGTGAGGAGAGGCTTCCTCTGGCGTCCCCTTCTGCCACTCTGTGGTGTCCATGAACGCGATGCATTCCGCGAACCGGCGCAGCGCCGTGGGGCGTCGACTACGTGCTGCCTTCGCCATCGGTGTCCTGTGTGCCGTGGCCGCGTGCGGCGGACAGCCGTCCGAGGGCGGTCGGGCGATCAAGTCAAAGGTCCCGCCCGCGTCCTTCCCGGACACCCCCACCGCGACGTTCCAGGGGGCCTGGCCCTCCCCGGTCAGCGACGACGATCCGGCCGACGTGGTGACGCTGGGCGCGAGCCTCGCCTATACCTACGACCAGGACGACGTCGGTGTCACCGCCTTCCGGCTGGACTCCGGTGACCTCGCCTGGCACACGGCCGTCCCCGACGGCGGGAGCGTCGCACAGGCGCCCCGCCTCACGGGCGACAAGGTGATCGGTGCCTTCACCACCACGGAAGAGGGCAGCGGGATATACGCCGACCGGCGGGGCATCACCGTCGTCGCCCTGGACGCGGGCACCGGCGCCACCCTGTGGACACGCGCGATCTCCGTCGGCAAGGACACGGACCCCACGGCCGTCCCCCATGTGGTCGGCGCCGACGCCCAGCACGTACTCGTTGCCTCGGACGCCCCGGGCTACTCCGAGACCCCGCCGCTGTCCGCCCTGCTCGACACGCGAACCGGCCGGGTCGTCTGGACGGACACCGGCTTCGAGGGCGTGGACCTGGAGCCGTCGGTGGTCGTCGGCGTCCGCGACGACGGCGACTTCGTGGGCAGGTCCACCACCGACGGCGCCCAGCTGTGGAAGCGAGACCTCCGGCTCGGCGAGGCCCGGACCTCGGACCCAGGCCCCGGACTGACGTGGGCCGACGGCGCCGAGGCGGGCGGCACCCTGCTGATCGACCCCGCGACCGGTGCGACCCGTCTGGACTCGGGTGACACCTCCCTGGACGAGTGTCGCTACGACGGCTGGAACACCACCGTGTGCGCCGGGGCCGACAGTTCCGGCGGCGCGTCCGTGTGGGCCGTGGACGTGCGCAGCGCGCGTGTCCTGTGGCGACTGCCCGACGAGGCGGCGGACCGTGTCGCGCCCGAGATCACCGCGGTGTGGCACGGTGTGGTCTACGCCCAGGCAGGTCGGGCCATGACACTTGATGTCCGTACAGGAAGAGACCTCCGCACGGACATCGGTCTCGTCTCGCCCGCCATGGTCAATGACGGCTACGGCCTGGTTTACGACGCCACGGCTCGGGCCATCGACGTCTACCCGTCAGCCGATGCGTCCGCCGCCGGCTGAGCGTATGCCGGGCAGTTCCTCCGCCGTCGACGCCCCGCCCGTCCCCGCCGTCATCCAACGCGCCCGCGACTACGTCATGGCCACCGTCACAGAAACCCATTGGCGGGCCTCGGGGACAACTGTTATGTTTCCGGAGGCCGTGCGAGAGAACGAGGAGGTGGTACCCGTGAACGCAGTATCGACATGGGTGCTCCCCTCCGGGGTCACGGTCGGGCGATAGGTCGTCCGGGAGCGCCGTTCAAAGGCACTCTCGAAAGGCACGACCATGCACTTCACTTCTGAACAACGCCTCGACGACGGCGTTCTGGAGCGCGAATTCACCCTCGGGGAGATCCCCGGCATCCTGTGGACGCCCGCATCCGCACCCTCGCCGACGCCGCTGATCCTGCTCGGCCCTCCTCCTCTCGGGCTGCGCACGACGTACCCCCGACTGGTGGCCCGGGCCCGGCAGGCCGTGGCGGACGGCTTCGCCGCGGCCACCATCGAGCTCCCCGGAAGCGGCGACCGGCCCCGTTGGGCCGCCGCCGAGCAGGCCCGCGCCGACCTGCGCCGGGCGATGGAAGCCGGCGAGCCGGTCAGCGACGAGATCATCGACGCCCTCGTCCTCCCGCTCGTCGACAAAGCGGTCCCGGAATGGCAGGCCGCCCTGGACGCCCTCCTGTCGCTGCCCGGGATCGGCGGCCCGGTCGGGTACTCGGGGGGAGTGATCTCCATCGGCATCCGGTTGGCGGTGGTCGAGCCGCGCATCGTGGCCGCCGGATTCTTCACCGGGAGTTTCGTGCCTCGCGCCACGTTCGAGGAGGCCCGCCAGGTCACCATTCCGCTGCACGTCCTGCTGCAGTGGGACGACGAAGGGAACGACCGGCAGGCGGCCCTGGACCTGTTCGACGCCTTCGGCTCCGAGGAGAAGACCCTCCACGCCAACATGGGCGGGCACACCGGCGTGCCGCCGTTCGCGGGGGACGACGCGGCCCGGTTCTTCACCCGGCATCTGCGCCAGTGATGTGACCGGGAACCTTTGCCGGGTTGATCGCTGTACTGGTTGGACGTGAATCTCCAACCAGGAGACGGGAACGGCGCCACCGGTCGGGGTCCGCAGGCTGACTGAGCAGAAGGGACAGAAGCTTCAGCAGCTCATCCGGCGGGTGGCACGAACTCGGTGCGGTTCAGGCGGGCGATGATGCTGCCGGCTTCGGCCGGCGGCAGTGCCGTCCTGGCCATCGCCCGCCTGGCTCAGGCAGACGAGGACACCGCGAGGGACGGCGCCCGACGGGCCGTGACGGCCGGTGACGGCGGCGTGTGCGACCTATGCACAGTTCTCCGGGCTCGCCCGGCGGCACCGGGCGCTGCAGTTGGTCGAGGACGTGGACGCGCGTGCCGGGCACCGGCCGGATGTCCGGACACCGTACCGACGGCCGGCCGGGACTCCCTTGATACCAGGGGCGTGAACGATGGCGGGTTCGCCCGGCCGCCGCGTCAGGGGCAAGTCGCCCGGATCCGCAGGCGACTGGGTCATGGCCATCGCGCCCTTCGGAAGGAGAGGTCGCGTCAGCAGGATGCCAGGCCGTTCCTGCGCGGTCACAGTAGAGGGCGACACATGCGTCACCTGGCTTGCAGCTCGGCCAGTGCGCGACGGTGGGCGTCGCCCTCCCTGTGACCATTAGGCGGCTGGAGTGAGTTCGGCGCGGCCGAACAGGAGCGCGTAGCCGGAGGGGAGTTGGCGCAGGATGCGGGTGAGCAGTTCGGTGCCGGCGAAGGCTGCGACGGCGGAGAAGACGGAACCGGTGTCCCAGCGGGTGGTGGCCAGGCTGGCGCCGCTGCGGGCAGCCAGGTCCTTGACGAAGGCCCAGCCGGTCAGCGGCTGGGTGCTGGGTATCTGGGCGGTGAGGACGCGTGCGGCTTCCAAGGGAAGGCAGGCGGCCAGTTCGACGCGTTCGTCGCCCGTCAGCTGGCGTCCCAGCCCCGCGAGGACCAGGTGGACGGCTTCGTCGGCACGTTCGCGGGTGGGGTAGGCGCCTTCGTAGCGGATCTTCTCCAGCATCTGCTCGTATGCCGGCCCATAAGGCTGCTGGAGTGGTGCGCGCCGGTCGGACATCACTGCGGTCGTTGCCTTTCTGTCGCCGAGGTGGTGGTACCGGTGCCCGGCGGGCTGTGCGGGCACCGGGTGTGCGGTGGTCAGGTGGGTTGCGGGCGGCCGAAGAGCAGGTCGTAGCCCGCGGGGAGCTGGAACAGGATCTGCTGGAGCAGCTCGTCACCGGCCGCGTCGGCGACGGTGCTGAGGACGGCGCTGACGTCCCAGGCCGCGGTCTGGTCCGTGGCCCCCTCGATCCAGGCCGCCGTCGCTCGTACGAACCGCTCCGGTGGCAGGGGTTCGGCGCTCTGCAGCGGATTGAGCAGGACCAGGGAGAAGTCTTCCGGCAGGCGCGCCGCCAGCTGGGCGCGCACCTCGCCGACCAGGTGTGCGCCCAGCAGGGCGAGCACCACACGAGCCGCACGTTGTGCTTCGTGCCGGCTGTTGTACTCGCCGCGTTCCTGCACATGGTCGAGGAACGCTTCCCATCGCAGGGTCATGTCGGCCACCGCCCTTCTGCATCCCGGGGTGCGGAGGAGGGGGAGAGGGGAGAGGGGAGGGGGAGGGGAGGAGGTCAGGCGCCTGTCCTCCGCCGCTGATTGCGCTGGGTCGCCGGGATCAGCCCGAGATCTCCTTGCGGGAGTGGTCCCCGCCGATGGCGATCTTGCGGGGCTTGGCACGTTCGGCGATCGGGATGCGCAGGGTGAGGACCCCGGCGTCGTAGTCGGCCTTGATGTGCTCGGTGTCCAGAGTGTCGGCCAGCACGATCTGCCGGGAGAAGATGCCCAGCGGCCGCTCCGACAGTTCCATCTGCACGTCGTCGCTCTTCGCCATGGGCCGGCGCTCGGCCCTGACGGTCAGCATGTTCCGCTCGACGTCGATGTCGATGGCCTCCGCGCTGACGCCGGGGAGGTCGAAGGCCACGACGTACTCGTCGCCCTCGCGGTAGGCGTCCATCGCCATCGCGGACGGCCGCGACCAGGTGCCCGGGCCCGTCAGCTGCTGAGCCAGTCGATCGAGCTCACGGAAGGGGTCAGTGCGCATCAACATCGCGAAACACCTCCAGAGGTTCGGGGCAGTACCTGCCAATGCGCCTCACTGAAACCGTTGTAGCATGTCATCCAATGGATGACAAACATTGATGTCGTCAAAGCGATGACAGCCCGGAAGGAGGTGCCCATGGCACCAGCCGACCAGCCGGTCCCTCCCAGCGCCGACGCCCAGAGCCCGGCCTCGTTTCTGGCCGCCGCAGCGGCCCTGGAGATCATCAACAACGCCCTCACCGCCGCCCAGCACGACGTCCCCGGCACCTTCCCCGCCCAGAGCACCGGCCCCGAGCAGGCCCTGGCCTCCCTCCTGCTGCTGCGGCACGTCCGTGAGCAGCTCGCCGGATGGGAAACGGGCCTGATCGAAACCGCCCGTCGTGCAGGCGCCAGCTGGGCCGACCTCGCCCACCCCCTCGGCGTGGCCAGCCGCCAGGCTGCCGAACGCCGCTACCTGCGCAACCGGCCCGGCCCTGCCGGAACCACCGGCGAACAACGCGTCCAGGCCACCCGCGAGCGCCGCGCCGCCGACCGCACCCTCGCCGTCTGGGCCCGTCACCATGCCGCCGACCTGCGCCGCATAGCCGGTCAGATCAGCGCCCTCACCGACCTCCCCACCGCCGCCCGCCTCCCGCTCGGCCAACTCCGCGCAGCCCTCGCCCAGGACGATCCCGCCGCCCTCATCAGCCCCCTGAACGCCACCCGCCCCCACCTGATGGACACCCACCCCGACCTCACCGCCCAACTCGACACCCTCACGAACTCCGCCACGACCGCAGCCGCCGACCCCGGCTGACCGATCCGCAGGGAACGGACGTCGCCGGTCACCAGGGCCCGGCTTCGACCGCATCAGAGAGCTGTTGCCGGGTCGCCGGGGCGCGGTTCCAGCGCATCCGGGACCACGGCAGAGCCAATCGGCTCCGGTCGGAGACCTCCCGCGGGGCGAGGTCCGCGATCGGTGCGGCCTCGCGGTGGCGGGCGTAGACGGTGTCGACGTAGCGGTGGCCGGTGTCCGCGGCGATGAAGAGGACCGTTCGTCCGGGGGAGCGGTCGCGTTCGTGGCGGGCGGCGAGGTAGCCGGCGCCGGTCGACAGGCCCGCGAAGACCGCGTGCCGGCGCAGCAGGTCGACGCTGCCGGCCAGGGCCGCGTCGAAGGAGATCCAGTGCAGGGTGTCGTACAGCTCGTGCGAGACGTTCCCGAAGGGGATCGAGCTGCCGATCCCGGCGATGATGATCTCCGGGTCGGAGACGTGCTCGGCGCCGAAGGTGACGCTGCCGTACGGCTGGACACCGACCAGTTCGACGTCCGCCGGTCCCGCCGGGGTCGCGCGGAGGTAGCGGGCCAGGGCTCCGGTCGAGGCCCCCGAGCCGACGCCGCCGACGACGGTGAGCCCGTCCGTGCCGGCCTCATCCCGGATCCGGTCGGCGATCTCGCGGTAGCCGAGGTAGTGGACGTCGTCGTGGTACTGCCGCATCCAGTGGTACTCGGGATGTTCGGCGAGGATCTCGTGGATCCGCTCGACGCGCCGCTTCTGGTCGAGCTTGAGGTCGCTGCACGGTTCCATCTGCTCCAGCGTCGCCCCGAGGACGGCGAGCTGGGTGCGCAGCGTGTGGTCCACCGTCGTCGAGCCGACGATGTGGCAGCGCATGCCGTGCCGGTGGCAGGCCAGGGCGAGGGCGTAGGCGTAGATGCCACTGGAGCTGTCCAGCAGGGTGTCGCCGCGCCGCACCACCCTGGTGTCCAGCAGGTGGCGCACCGCGGCGAGGGCGGAGACCACCTTCATCGTCTCAAAGCGCAGGCAGACGAGCCGGTCGTCGAGGCGTATCAGGTCCGGGCGGCCGATCGACTCCGCGATGTGCTGGTCCATCCAGGATCTCCTTGGGGGTGGTGAACGTCGTGAAGGTCCGGGTGGCGGGGATGCCGTGGGCGTCCAGGGCGCGCAGGCAGCTGCGGACGCGGTGGCGCAGGCCCGGCGCGGCCGGGTCGAACAGCACGCCCGCCACCGCGCCGCTGTGCGCGATCTGGACACCCGCCGCCCCGGCCCGGCGGGCGATGGCCGTCAGCGCGTCGAACTCCGGGTGGCCGAGCACCTGCTGGCCGCGCCGCGCACTGGCGGTGGCGACCTGGCCGAGCAGCCGTACGTCGCCGGTCGCCACCGCCCGGCGCAGCCGTGTGCGCATCCGCTCCCAGGCTTGTACGTCGCTGTCGCGGGGCTCGTGCACGGGCAGGGACAGGGTGTCCACGGGCGCGCCCCCGCCGAGGGCGCAGCCCACCACGACCAGCGGCGGCAGGGCCGGGCCGAGGACCTCCAGGACCCGGCCCTCCCGCTGGGCGAACAGCACCGGGCGGCCGTCCAGCATCAGCGGATCGCAGGCCGATTCCGCGTGCACGGCCAGCCGGGCGACCGTGTCGGGGGTCAGTCGCAGTCCGTACGCATCCGCGACCGCGCGCACGGTGGCGATCACGTCGCTGGTGGAGCTGCCCATGCCCAGGCCCACCGGTACCTCACCGGTGAGCCGCAACTCCCCGCCGCAGGGCGGCCGGCCGGTCCGCTCCGCGCACTCCGCCACCGCGAGGGCCGCGGCTCGCGCGGCCTTCGTACGGTCGGCGGGTACGACGGTGAGCGCCTCGGGCGCCGTCCCGGGCCGGCGGACGAACGCGGCGCTGCTGCCGGGCCCGGCCATCGGCAGGGTGACCAGGCCCGCGCACCGGCGTCCATCGTCGTCGAGGAAGACGCCCTGGAGGATCTCGCCGTGGTGGCAGGGGGCGTACCCGGTGCCGGTGACCTCTTCACCGGCACGGGCACCGGCACCCGGCACGGCCGTGCGGGCGGCGGGAATCACGCGCCGCTCACCGTCCGGTAGCGGTACAGAACCGTCTCCTCGGCGCTGAACTGCGAGAAGGGAAACGGTTCCGCGGACAGGGCGGTGACACCCGAGCCGAGGAAGGCGCGGGCGACGGCGCTGCCGCTCTGCGCGTAGACGATCAGCGGGACGCCCCGGGACCGGCAGCGCTCCAGGATGGTGTCGAACGAGCCGTTGCTCAGGGTCATTCCGGTGGCGACGACGGCCTCGGCACGGTCCAGCACCTCGTGCATGTCGTCGGTGACGGGGTCGCCCCACTGGGTGGTCTTGAGGTTGAAGTCGCAGGGCAGCGGCCGGCCGCCGCGCTCGCGTATCGCGGCGATCAACGGGTTGACGACGCCGATGAGACCGACCGTCGCGCCTTCCTCGATGTCCAGCAGTCCGGCGATGGCCCCGTCGCGGGCCCTTGCACGGACCTCCGGGGTGCCGGCGGGGAGGGT
>NZ_JAIXMK010000194.1:0-4092 GCF_020328095.1 Streptomyces sichuanensis | reverse complement strand
GCGCCGGGCGCTGGACCTGCGCGAGGTCCGGGTGCAGGCCGGGCTGGGGCTGCTGGCGGCGCTCGTCTCCGGAGCGGGCCTGCTCTGGGCGGTCGGCGCGGCCGGCGCCGGCGAGCTCACGCCCGGCGACGTCGCGGTGTTCATCGCCGCCGTGGTCGGGGTGCAGGGGGCCGTCACCACCCTGGCGAACGACGTCGCCGGCGTGCACCAGTCCCTCCTGCTCTTCGACCACTACGTGGCCGTGACCGGTGCGGGACCCGAACTGCCCACGGCAGGCAGGCCGCTTCCGCTTCCGCGCCTGCGCCGCGGCATCGAGCTGCGCGACGTGTGGTTCCGCTACTCCCCCGACCATCCCTGGGTGTTGCAAGGCGTGGACCTGTTCGTCCCGCACGGCACGTCCGTCGGGCTCGTCGGTCTGAACGGCTCGGGGAAGTCCACGCTCGTCAAGCTGTTGTGCCGCTTCTACGACCCGACGCGCGGGGCGATCCTGTGGGACGGCGTGGACATCCGTCACGTCGACGTCGCGGAGCTGCGGCGGAACATCAGTGCGGTGTTCCAGGACTACATGGACTACGACATGACGGCGGCGGAGAACATCGCCCAGGGCGACCTCGACGCCCTCGGCGACGCCGGGCGGATCCGCACCGCGGCCCGGCGCGCCGGGGTCCACGACACGCTCGCCGCGCTGCCCCACGGCTACGACACCCTGTTGTCGCGGATCTTCTTCATGGAGTCCGACAAGGACGATCCCACGACGGGGGTCCTGCTGTCCGGCGGGCAGTGCCAGCGGCTGGCGCTGGCCCGGGCGTTCCTCCGCGACCGGCGCGACCTGATGATCCTCGACGAGCCGTCGGCCGGGCTCGACGCCGCGGCCGAGTACGAGATCCACAGCTCGCTGCGGCGCTACCGGGCCGGCCGGACCAGCCTGCTCGTCTCCCACCGGCTGGGGGCGCTGCGCGACGTCGACGCCGTCGTCGTGCTGTCCGGGGGCCGGGTCGCCGAACAGGGGGACCACGCCGCGCTGATGGCGGCCGGCGGGGTGTACGCCCAGCTGTTCACGTTGCAGGCTTCCGGCTACCGGTCCGGGGACGGGCCCGGGGCACCCTCGGCGCTGAAGGATGTGCGATGACCCACGGCCTCTCCCCCGACACCTCGGCCGCGCGGGCCGAATCGGCTCTCGACCGGGCCCGGCGGCGCGCCCACCGCTCGCTGCTGTCGCGGCTGGCGCTGCTGGCCGCGGCGGCACTGCTGGGCGGGGGCGCGGCCCTCCTCCTGCGCGCGGGCGCCACGGCCGGCGGGACGCTCTGTGCCGCCGCGGCGCTGATCATCGTCTCCGGGGTCCTGCTGGCGGCCGTCGTCGGGCGGCGGCTGGTCGCCGTGACCGTCGACGGCAGGAGCATGGAGCCCGCCTACCGTGACGGCGACCGCGTGCTGGTGCGCCGCGGGCCGCTGCCGGGTCCGGGCGAGGTGGTCGTGGTGGAGCGGCCGCCGTACCGGTCGCCGTGGGAGGAGCCGGCGCTGTCCCGGCGGGCGGGGGCCCGGGCGATCTACGAGCGGCAGTGGGTCATCAAGCGGGTGGCCGCGGTGCCGGGCGATCCCGTACCGCCCGGTGCCGTGGCCGGGGCGGGCGGCGCCGACGGGGAGTGCGTTCCGGTGGGCATGGTCGTGCTGCTGGGGGACAATAAGGAACAAAGCCATGACTCGCGGCAGGTGGGCTACTTTCCGGCCGAGCGGGTCCTGGGGTCGGTCCTGCGCACGTTCTGACGGGCCCCGTCCGGGGGCGGGAGAATTGGCGCCCCCTGCGGGATCTTCCGTTACTTCTTGCGTCAAGCGCCTTTCAGGACAGCAAAAATGGCGCTTGATCGCGTTCTGTGACCGGAGTGTGACCGGTTAGATCATGATCGTCCAAGACACCTCGTGTCCGTTCCCCACAAGGGAGAGATCATGAAGCGGATCGGTTCGGCCGTCACCGCGGCAGCCGCTGCCTTCGTCCTTGCTCAGCCGTCCACCGCCACGGCGGCCGAGGCCGCCTCCTGGACGGCCCCCTCCTGCACCCGGGTGACGGGTGACGGAGGAGTCACCTTCACCACCGACGACGGTGCGAGCCTGAGGCCCACGACCGGCACCCTCAAGCCGGTCAGCTACACCCACGGCCTGGTGGCCCTGGACACCCCCAACACGCTGCTGGCGACCCGTAACAGCGAACTGCAGCGCTCGACGGACGCCGGCTGCACGTGGACGCGCGTCGCGACGCTGGACAGCGGCTCCGCCCGGCTGACGGCGGCCCCCGGCGGCCGCGCCTTCGCCTGGGAGGTGAACGGCGGCTACCTCGCACGGACCGACGGCAGGACCGTCACCCCGCTGAAGTCGCCGACGACGAGCATCGTGGGGCTGGGCACGGACCGGTCGCGGCCGGGTCACGTGCGCCTGGCCGGGGGCGACGGCCGGCTGTACGACTCCACCGACGCGGGCGCCAGCTGGCGGCAGGTGGGCACCGCAGCCTTCGGCAGCGGCGCCAGCGTCTACGCCGTGGCCTTCGACCCGAAGGACCTCGCCCACGCCGTCGCGGGCGGCATGACGAAGGGCGGGGCGGTGACCACCGACGGCGGAAACACCTGGACGGCGTCCACCGGCCTGACGGGCACCCCGGGCGGTGCCGCCAACCTCTTCGACGCGGCCTTCTCCCCCGCCTCGTCCTCGGTGGTCTACGCCCTCGGCATCGACCTGGTGGAGGCCGCGCCCGGCTCGTCCGGCGAGGGTCGTCACCTGTACCGCTCGGCCGACGGCGGCCGCACGTTCACCAAGGTCGTCGACGACTCCGCGGAGACCGAGCTGACCAACAGCACGCGGCTGGCGCCGAGCCCCGCGGACGCCGACGTGCTGTACTTCGAGTACGGCACGTACTTCCAGGGCTACGGCACCGACCTCTACCGCCTCGACGCACGGACGGGCAAGGTCTCCAAGACGCACAACTCCTACGACGGCATCTCGGCCATCGCCTTCAACCCCGCCCAGCCGAAGGTGATGTACCTGGGCGTGGAGGAGGTCCGGGTCGACTGACGGGCCGTCGTCAGCCGCGCGGCGAGAGCTCCGCCATCGCCGACCAACCGGTGCCCGGCACCTCGACGTTGATGATCTGCGGCGTCTCGGCGATGACGTCGGGCATCCAGGCCATGGCGGTCTTGAAGTGCTCGGAGTTCACGTGCACCTCGCCGGCCTCGGCCGACGCGAACGCCTCGACCAGCACGAACTGGTGGGGGTTGTCGACGCTGCGGGACCACTCGTAGAAGACGTTGCCCGGCTCGTCGCGCGTGGCCTGCGTGAAGTCCTGGACGAGGTCGAGCCACTCCTCGCTCCGCTCGGGACGGACGGTGAACTTGACGACGATGAAGATCATGGATGCTCCAGGTGACCGGGGCCGGGCCGGGGCCGGGCCGCCGGGCGGAGGGCGGTGGGCCCGGCGGCGGGACCGCCGCGCCCGTGGACGGGTCCATCGTGCCCCGCACGGCACTCTCCCGCGAACGTGACCGCCGCCGATTCCGGCCCTGCCGGAAAACCGCCCCTTCTCAGGCGGCGAGGGCGTCTCAGGCGGAGAGCGCGGCGGCCCGCTCGCGGAGCCCGGCCAGGGTGAGCCGCAGCAGGGGGTGGTCCTCGCTGCCGCGGCGGACCGCCGTGAACACCCGCCGCGTGGGTCCGGGCCCGCGCAGTGGGCGCACGGCCGGGGTGAGGGCCGGCCGGATCCCGTGCAGCGCCGAGCGCGGGACGAGGGCGACGCCGGCGCCGACGGAGACCAGGGCGCAGACGGCGGAGAAGTCGTCCGACAGGCATTCCACCCGGGGCCGGAAGCGGGCCTGCTCGCACGCGCGCACCACGGCCTCGTGGACGGGATTGCCGGGCCAGGGGGTGATCCACACGTCGTCGCGCAGCTCGGCGAGGTCCACCTCGGACGCGTCGGCGAGCCGGTGGCCCGGCGGCAGCACGGCGTCGAAGGGCTCTTCGTACAGCGGGGCGTGCAGCACCCGGCCGTCGCCCGGGGCGAGGGAGTCGCGGTGCTCGACGGCGACGGCGATGTCGACCTCGCCGTCGATGAGC
>NZ_JAIXMK010000193.1:0-6116 GCF_020328095.1 Streptomyces sichuanensis | reverse complement strand
TGGGGGGCGCGCCGCCGCAGGGCGGCGACGGCCGGGGCGACGACCTCGGTGATGGAGGTCGCGAAGGCGGCCACGGCCACCTCGCCGACCAGGCCGGTCGAGCAGGCGGCCAGATCCGCCTCGGCCCGCTCCAGCTGGGCGGAGATCTCGGTGGCGTGGCGGGCCAGGACGGTGCCGGCGGCGGTGAGCCGGACGGTGCGGCCGCGGCGTTCGAGCAGGGCGTGGCCGGTCTCGGCCTCCAGGGCGGCCAGCTGCTGGGAGGCGGCCGACGGCGACAGGTAGAGGGCGTGGGCGGCTGCCGTGACTGTGCCGTGGTCGGCGAGGGCGCGCAGCACCCGGAGGCGGCGGGGGTCGATCACCGCTCCAGTGTCCCAGATCGTTAAGCGGAGCTTCACAGGTCATCGCGAGAAATGTCGATGGACTTCACAGCTCCGGAAGCCGCACAGTGATCCCTCATGAGGGCATTGGTAAAGACCGCCGCCGGACCCGGTCTCGAACTGACCGAGGTACCGACCCCCGAGGCCGGCGCGGGGCAGGTTCTGATCAAGGTGCTGCGCACCGGCATCTGCGGGACCGATCTGCACATCGACAGCTGGGACGACTGGGCGGCCAGGGTGGTCCGCGCCCCCCTCGTACTGGGCCACGAGTTCGCGGGCGAGGTCGTGGAGACCGGTCCCGGCGTCACCAAGGTCCAGGTCGGCGACGTCGTCAGCGGCGAGGGCCACCTCGTCTGCGGCACCTGCCGCAACTGCATGGCCGGCCGCCGCCACCTGTGCATCCGCACGATCGGCCTCGGCGTCCACACCGACGGCGCCTTCGCCGAGTACGTGGTCCTGCCCGAGTCGAACGTCTGGGTGCACCGCCACGAGATCGACATCGACGTGGCCGCCATATTCGATCCGTTCGGCAACGCGGTGCACACGGCCCTGTCCTTCCCCGTCCTCAACGAGGACGTGCTGATCACCGGCGCCGGCCCCATCGGCATGATGGCCGCGGCCGTCGCCGGGCACGCCGGTGCCCGCTCCACCGTCATCACGGACGTCAGCCCCTACCGGCTCGCGCTGGCGCAGAAGATGGGCGCCACCGTCGCCCTCGACGTCAGCAGCCGTCGCATCGCCGACGTCATGCCGGAGCTGGGCATGACCGAGGGGTTCGACGTGGGCATGGAGATGTCGGGCCGCGCCGACGCCCTCCAGGACATGATCGCCACCATGTCGCCCGGCGGCCGCATCGCCGCCCTCGGCCTGCCCACCGGTGACGTCGCCATCGACATGGCCACCGTCGTGACCCGGATGCTGACCCTGCGCGGGATCTACGGCCGCGAGATGTACGAGACCTGGTACGCGATGTCCGTCCTGCTGCGCAGCGGCCTCGACATCTCCCCGGTGATAACGCACCGCTTCGGGTTCGAACAGCACGCCGAGGCGTTCGCCACCGCCCGTTCCGGCCAGTGCGGGAAGGTCGTCATCGACTGGACCCGGCCCACCGCCCCCTGACGCAGACCCACACGACGAGGAGTCACCCGTGTTCGACGGCATGCGCGAGCACCTGCGCACCGAGCTGCAGGACATCCGCGACGCCGGGCTGTACAAGTCCGAGCGCGTGATCACCAGCCCCCAGTCCGCCACCATCTCGGTGGGCGACGACCGGTCCCTGAACTTCTGCGCCAACAACTACCTCGGCCTCGCCGACCACCCCGAGGTGATCGCGGCCGCCAAGCAGGCGCTGGACGAGTGGGGCTTCGGCATGGCCTCCGTCCGCTTCATCTGCGGCACCCAGGCGCCGCACAAGGAGCTGGAGCGCCGGATCTCGGAGTTCCTGGGCACCGAGGACACGATCCTCTACAGCTCCTGCTTCGACGCCAACGGCGGTGTCTTCGAGACGCTGCTCGGGGCCGAGGACGCGGTGATCTCCGACGAGCTCAACCACGCCAGCATCATCGACGGCATCCGCCTGTCGAAGGCGGCCCGCTTCCGCTACCGCAACCGCGACATGGCCGACCTGGAGCGCTGCCTGAAGGAGGCGGCGGGCGCACGCCACAAGCTGATCGTCACCGACGGCGTGTTCTCCATGGACGGCTACATCGCCCCGCTGGACGAGATCTGCGACCTCGCCGAGCGCTACGGCGCGCTGGTCATGGTCGACGACTCGCACGCCGTCGGTTTCGTCGGCGAGAACGGTGGCGGCACCCCCGAGCTGTTCGGCGTGACCGAGCGGGTCGACATCATCACCGGCACCCTCGGCAAGGCGCTCGGCGGCGCCAGCGGCGGCTACGTGGCCGCCCGCGCCGAGATCGTCGAGATCCTGCGGCAGCGCTCGCGCCCGTACCTGTTCTCCAACTCGCTGGCGCCCTCCATCGTCGGCGCGTCGCTGCAGATCCTCACGCTGCTGAGCGAGTCCGGTGACCGCCGGGCGCGACTGCGCGAGAACACCGCGCTCTTCCGCAAGGAGATGACCGCCGCGGGCTTCGACATCCTGCCCGGCGAGCACCCCATCGCACCCGTGATGGTCGGCGACGCCGCGCTGGCCGCCCGGATGGCCGAGGCGCTGCTGGAGAAGGGCATCTACGTGATCGCCTTCTCCTACCCCGTGGTGCCCAAGGGCAAGGCGCGCATCCGCGTGCAGCTGTCCGCCGCGCACTCCCGCGAGGACGTGCTGCGCACGGTCGCCGCGTTCCGCGACGTCCGCGACGCGATGGCGGGCTGAGCGGAAAGCCTTCCTGCGAGCAAGGCGGCCGGGGCCGCCGCGCACCGGCACCACCGGTGGCGCGGCGGCCCCGGCCGCGCGTGCGTCAGTGGCCGAGCGCGGCCACGCCCGCCTGGGCGTACTTCTCGTCGAGGTCGCCGCTCGGGGCGCCCGCCACGCCGATGGCGGCGACGGGGGCCTGTCCGGCCTTGACGGGGGCGCCGCCGGGGAGGAAGAGGGTGCCGGGGATGTCCTTGAGGTTGGGGGCCTGCTGCAGCCGCTTGACCAGCTCGGAGGTGGGGGCGTTCCAGGAGACCGCGGTGAACGCCTTGCGCTGGGCCGACTCGTAGGACTGGGGGCCGGCGCCGTCGCCGCGCAGCATCACCACGGTGTTGCCGTTGCGGTCGACGACGGAGACGGAGACCTTCTGGCCGTCCTTCTTCGCCGCGGCGAGCGCCGCCTGCGCGGCCTCGGTGGCCGACTCGACCGTCAGGTGGGTGGTCTCGGTGAAGCCCTTGGGGGCGGCGGACGCCGTCGCGGAGACGGCGCCGAAGGTCCCGGCGCCGACGACGGCCGCGGCGACGCAGGTCAGGACGCGGGCTCGGACGGAGAACTTCTGCAGGCTCTTCATGGGGACCTCTTCCTCGGCGGGTGGACTGCAGGCGGCGGCGGGCGGGGCGGCCGAGCGGCCCGGCCCCGTGCCGTGCACCCATCCTCGGAGCGGGGCGGCCCCGCGCGGGTCGTCGTTCCGGCTGCTCCCGCCGGGCGGTACGGCTGACGCCCGTGTCAACCGATCGGATGATGCGGAGGGGGCCGGGAGGGGTTAGGACGGGAGAGCAGCACCGTTCCGCTACCGGAAACGGCAAGGAAAGCAAGGAGAAGGCGCCCGTGCACACCCCCTCCGCCTCGCAGGACCGGGCCGGGGCCCGTTCCCGCGAGCACGCGAGCGACCCCGACGCGCGGTGGTTCGCCGCCGTCCGGCACGCTGCGTTCTTCCTCCTGCTCTGGGCCTCGCTCGTCCGCTTCCTGCTCCGCCATCCCGGGGAGCCCCGCATCCCGTGGGTCGTCGCCCTGAGCGTGGTGCTGGCCGTGCTGTACGTGCTCGGGCCGGGCCCGGGCGAGCCGGAGGCGTTCCGCGGGCGGCTGTGGCTCAGTGCGGTCGTCGCCGTGTGGGTCGTGCTGGTCGTGCTCGCGCCGAGCTTCGCCTGGTGCGCGATCCCCCTCGTGTACACGAGCCTGCACGCGCTGCCCGTGCGGGCGGCGCTCGTCCTGATCGGCGTGCTGACCGTGTTCGTGGTGGCGGCGCAGATCAGTCTCTTCGGCTTCGACCCGAACCTGGTCGTGGCCCCGCCCACGGTCGCCGCGATGGCGACGGCCGTCTTCGTGCACATGCAGCGGCAGGCGGCCCGGCAGCGGGCGCTGATCGACGATCTGCTGAGCACCCGCCGTGAGCTGGCCGCGACCGAGCGGCGCGAGGGGACGCTTGCCGAGCGGCAGCGGCTGGCGATGGAGATCCACGACACCATCGCCCAGGGGCTGTCCAGCCAGCGGATGCTGCTGCAGGCCGCGGACCGCGTCTGGGAGACCGACCCGGCCACGGCCCGCGCGCACGTCCGCAGCGCCGCGGACGTCGCGGCCCGCGACCTGGCCGAGGCCCGTCGCTTCGTCCACGACCTGGCGCCGCCGGACCTGGACCGGGGGGCGTCGCTGGCCGAGGCGCTGCGCGCCCTGGCCGAACGGGAGTCGGGCGCGGAGCTCACCGTGCGCTTCCACCACGAGGGCGGGCCGCTGCCGCTGCCGGGGCGGGTGGAGTCGGCGTTGCTGCGCATCGCCCAGGGAGCGCTCGCCAACGTGCGGGAGCACTCCGGTGCGGCCACCGCCGCCGTCACCCTCACCTGCCTCGGCGACCACGTCGTCCTCGACATCGCCGACGACGGGCAGGGCTTCGACCCCGCCGCGGGCCGGCCGGACACCGAGCGGGAGCGCGGGCACGGGCTGCCCGCCATGCGCGCCCGGGTCCTGGGCATCGGCGGCCGGCTGAGCGTGGAGTCCGCGCCCGGCGAAGGCACGGTCGTCTCCGCGTCCGTCCCCCTGCCCTCCACCCCCAGTCCTTCCCCTTCTTCGGAGCTCCGGTGACTGCCATGGCCCCCATCCGTCTGCTGCTGTGCGACGACCACGTCGTGGTGCGGGCCGGGCTGCGGGCCCTGCTCGCCAGCGAGCCCGGCATCGAGGTCGTCGGGGAGGCCGGGAGCGGCGAGGAGGCGGTCGCGCTGGCCGCCAAGCTCGCCCCGGACGTCGTCCTGATGGACCTCCAGCTCGGGCCGGGCATGGGTGGCGTGGAGGCCACGCGCCGGATCACCGCCGCGGCCGGAGGGTCCACGCACGTGCTGGTCCTCACCACCTATGACACGGACGCGGACGTGACCCGGGCCATCGAGGCGGGGGCGACCGGTTACCTGCTGAAGGCCGAGCGTCCCGAGGAGCTGTTCTCCGCGGTGCACGCCGCGGCCCAGGGACGTACGACCCTCTCCCCGCCGGTCGCCGGCCGGGTGATGGCCCGGATGCGCGGAGCCAGCCCGGCGACGGGCACGCTGACCGAGCGCGAGCGGGACATCCTGGGCCAGTTGGCGCGGGGCCTGGGCAACCGCGAGATCGCCCGGGCGCTGTTCATCAGCGAGGCCACGGTCAAGACGCACCTGGGCCGGATCTACGCCAAGCTCGGCGTGGACACCCGGGCCGGGGCGGTGGCGGTCGCCAAGGAGCAGCGCCTGCTGCCCTAGCGACAGGGTCACCCACCCCACGCCCGGCGGCCGCCCGCACCACGGCCGATCGCCGTCGCCGCCCGCGCCTGCCGGGCCGTCGCCCGGGCCGCGGATATGAACAGCAGCACCGCTCCCGCGGCCATGACGGCGTTCGCCACGTAGTCCGCCGTCTGCTTCGGCGCCGACTCGGGCACGGCGACGAAGCCGGTCCAGGCGTACGCCAGGAGCGCGCCGCCGGCGGCACCGAGGCGGTGGCGCGGTTCCCAGCCCGGCCGACGCGACCACCGCCGGCCCACCGTCACCGCGAGAGCGAGCAGTGCGGCCGCCGCCACGGCACTCCACCAGCCCGGCACGTGCTCGGTCCCCAGGAACAGGCTCCCCACCATCAGCGCCGCCAGCCCGACACCCCACGGCGGCGGCGCGGACACCGGGCCAACGGCCGCTGCCGCTGCGGGTTCCGGGGCCGACGGCCCCGCCCCCGGCCCCGGGCGCCGGCCTCGTAGCCGGGCCCCGGTCCGGCCCCGCGGCGTGCCGGACCCGGCCGGGGCCCAGCGGCCCCGACCGAGGGCGGCCACCACCAGCACCACCACCGCCACGGCCGTACCGGCCAGTTGCCCCGGGACGGCCATGAAGTGCTCCTCGACAGAGTGCCCGTAGGCCACCAGTGCC
>NZ_JAIXMK010000192.1:0-10584 GCF_020328095.1 Streptomyces sichuanensis | reverse complement strand
GTGCGGAGCGGCGCCTGTCCAGCGCCTCCGCCTCGGCGCGGTCGGGGTCGGTGGCCGCGGCGGCGCCGCGGCGGGGTCGGCGGGCGGGCGGGGCGTCGCGCCACTCGTCGGCGTACTCGGCGTATCCGTCGGCGGCCTCCGGCCCGTACTCGTCCGGGTGCGGCTCGACGACCCCCAGCCGGACGCCCAGCTCCCGCAGCCGGCGCGGGATGGCGTTGACCGGGGTGGCGGTGACCACCAGCAGGCCGAAGACGGTGAGCAGGAAGAGCAGCGGCACGGCGAGCATCTCGCCGACCGTGAAGAGCAGCGGCTTGGAGGCGGCCCAGCCGATCATTCCGCCGGCGTCCTGCAGGGCCTGCGAGCCGTCGCCGCGGCCGGGCGAGCCGCAGGCCACGTGCACCTGCCCGAGCACGCCGACGACCAGCGCGGACAGGCCGATGACGATCCGTCCGTTGGCCTCGGGGCGCTCGGGGTGGCGGAAGAGCCGGAGCGCGATGACGGCGAGGAGTATCGGTACGACGAGGTCGAGGCGGCCGAACGCGCCGGTGACCAGCAGACGGATGAGGTCACCGACGGGACCGTCGAGGCTGGACCAGGTGCCGACGGCGACGACGAGGGCCGCGGCGAGCAGCAGCAGGGCGAGCCCGTCCTTGCGGTGCGCCGGGTCCAGGCCCTTCGCGCCGCGCCCGACGCCCCGGAAGACGCTGCCGGCGCCGTGGGCCAGGCCGCGGCCGACGCGGCGGGCGGCGCCCGGCCTGGGTGCCGCCTTGGCCGCGGGCTTGCGGGCGGTCGCCTTGCGCGCGGGCGCCCGGCCCGCGGACTTGGACGACGCCTTCTTCGCGGGCGCCTTGGCAGGCGCCTTCGCGGGCGCCTTCTTCGCGGCGCCTCCGGGACGTCCGGCGCGCTGCTGGGAGTTGCCCGCCGTGCTCTGGGAACCCTTGCCGGACGTACGTGAGGCCATGGTGCCGAGATTACCGTTGTCCGACGTGCGGTACACGTGCGGCCAGGCGTTCACCCATTCGTGTCGTGATGCGGTGGTGAAGCCGGTGACGCGGTGTCAAAGGGATGCGGCCCGGGCGCGGTCAGCCCGGTGTGGGCAGCGGGCCGGCGCTGCCCGTGCCCGGCTCCAGGGCGTCCAGTGCCCGCCGCAATCCGGTGAGCTTGCGCTCCAGGTGGGCCGCGGTGGCCACTGCGGCGGCGTCGGCGGACTCGTCGAGCTGCTTGGAGAGCGCCTCGGCCTGCTCCTCGACTGCGGCGAGCCGCGCGGAGAGCTCGGCGAGCAGACCGGCGGGCTCCTGCGACTCGATGACGCCGGTCCGGCCGGAGCCGCCTCCGCTCTCCAGCTGCAGCCGCAACAGGGACGCCTGCTCGCGCAGCTGGCAGTTCTTCATGTACAGCTCGACGAAGACGGACACCTTGGCGCGCAGCACCCACGGGTCGAACGGCTTGGAGATGTAGTCGACCGCACCGGCCGCGTAGCCGCGGAAGGTGTGGTGCGGGCCGTGGTTGATGGCGGTGAGGAAGATGATCGGGATGTCCCGGGTCCGCTCCCGCCGCTTGATGTGCGCGGCGGTCTCGAAGCCGTCCATGCCGGGCATCTGAACGTCCAGCAGGATCACCGCGAAGTCGTCCGTCAGCAGCGCCTTGAGCGCTTCCTCCCCTGACGATGCCCGCACCAGTGTCTGATCGAGCGCCGAGAGGATGGCCTCCAGCGCCAGCAGATTTTCCGGCCGGTCATCGACCAGGAGGATCTTGGCCTTCTGCACCATGGCCCGTCCTCCTCGCCCCGGCAGTGCACCGGGCGCCGCCCCAGGGGACGACTCCCTTGCGCCGCCCGTCCTTGTGCCGGTCATGGTAGCCGCACCCCGCCTGTCGCCACACCCTGTCACCGCGATGTCACTGTGCACGTAGCAGAAACGCGGTGGGGGACCAGAAGGTTCCCCGAATACCGCGCTCCCACACGTCATTGGCCACACTCAGTCAGCACACAGTCAAATAGTCAACGAAATTCCGTCACTCTGCGCGCATCCACTGCTCCATCACCGTCAGCAAATGGTCCGTGTCGACTGGCTTGGTGACATAGTCGGACGCTCCGGCCTCGATGCTCTTCTCCCGGTCGCCCTTCATCGCCTTCGCCGTCAGCGCGATGATGGGCAGCCCCGCGAACTGCGGCATCCGCCGGATCGCCGCCGTCGTGGCGTAGCCGTCCATCTCCGGCATCATGATGTCCATCAGGACCACCACGACGTCGTCGTGCTGCTCCAGCACCTCGATCCCCTCGCGGCCGTTCTCCGCGTAGAGCACCGACAGCCCGTGCTGCTCCAGGACGCTGGTGAGGGCGAAGACGTTGCGGATGTCGTCGTCGACGATCAGCACCTTCTCGCCCTGGAAGCCGCCACGGAAGCCGCCGTGGTCGACGGCCGCGTGCCCATGGTGCTCGCTCAGCCACGGCTCCGGCGGGATGACGACGTCCGCCGCCCGGCCACCCCGCGCCCCGGGCACCGCACTCTCGCCGTGCCCGGCTGCGGGCAGGGCCGCCCGCTGGCCGGCCGCCTGGGCGGCGGCCCGGCGGCGGCGCAGGAACAGACCCGCCGCCTGACGGGCGGGCGAGACCTCCTCGGCCGGGCCCGCGCCGCCGACCGCGCCCAGCGGATCGCCGACGACCTGGCCGTCCTCCAGCTGCGGGTAGCCCTGGGGCGGCAGCTCGCCGGGGTTGAGCGGCAGGTAGAGGGTGAAGGTCGAGCCCCGGCCGGGCTCGCTGGCCGCATCGATCTCGCCGCCGAGCAGCCGGGCGATCTCCCGGCTGATGGACAGCCCGAGGCCGGTGCCGCCGTACTTGCGGCTCGTCGTGCCGTCCGCCTGCTTGAACGCCTCGAAGATGACCCGCATCTTGCTCTGCGCGATGCCGATGCCGGTGTCGGTGACCGAGAAGGCGATCATGTCGGCGTCCGCGTCGCGCAGCGACCCGGCCTCCAGCAGCTGCTCGCGGATGCTGTCGGGCACGTCCGCGCCGGCCGGGCGGATGACGAGCTCGACGGCGCCGGTGTCGGTGAACTTCACCGCGTTCGACAGCAGGTTGCGCAGCACCTGCAGCAGCCGCTGTTCGTCGGTGTGCAGCGTCGCGGGCAGCTCCGGCGACACCCGCACCGAGAAGTCCAGGCCCTTCTCCGCCGTCAGCGGCCGGAACGTGGCCTCCACGTAGTCCACGAGCTGGACCAGCGCGATCCTGCTCGGGCTGACGTCCATCTTGCCCGCCTCGACCTTCGACAGGTCCAGGATGTCGTTGATCAGCTGCAGCAGGTCCGAGCCCGCACCGTGGATGGTGTCGGCGAACTCGACCTGCTTCGGGGAGAGGTTGCCCTCGGCGTTGTCGGCGAGCAGCTTCGCCAGGATCAGCAGCGAGTTGAGCGGGGTGCGCAGCTCGTGCGACATGTTCGCCAGGAACTCCGACTTATAGCGCATGGAGACCGCGAGCTGCTCGGCCCGCTCCTCCAGCACCTGCCGGGCCTCCTCGATCTCGGTGTTCTTCACCTCGATGTCGCGGTTCTGCCGGGCCAGCCGGTCGGACTTCTCCTCCAGCTCGGCGTTGGAGATCTCCAGCGCCTTCTGCCGGTTCTCCAGCTCCGCGGAGCGCTCGCGCAGCTGCTCGGTCAGCTCCTGCGACTGCTTGAGCAGCACCTCGGTCTTGGTGTTGACGCTGATGGTGTTCACGCTGGTGCCGATCATCTCGGCGATCTGGCTGAGGAAGTCCTTCTGGATCTGGGTGAACGGATAGAAGGACGCCAGCTCGATCACGCCGAGGATCTGCCCCTCGAACAGCACCGGCAGCACGATGACGTGGGCCGGCGGCGCCTCGCCCAGACCGGAGGCGATCTTCAGGTAGCCCGGCGGGACGTTCTCCACCAGGATGGTGCGCTTCTCCTTCGCCGCCGTGCCGATGAGCGACTCGCCCGGACGGAAGGACGTGGGCATCGAGCCCATGGAGTAGCCGTACGAGCCGAGCATGCGCAGCTCGTACGCTTCCGCTCCGTTCTCGCCCTCGTGCGGGCCGGTCGGCAGCGCGAGGAAGAACGCGCCGTGCTGGGCGGAGACCACCGGCGTCAGCTCGCTCATGATGAGCCCGGCGACGTCCTCCAGGTCGCGGCGGCCCTGCATCAGGCCGGAGATGCGGGCGAGGTTGCCCTTGAGCCAGTCCTGTTCCTTGTTGGCCAGGGTGGTCTCGCGGAGGTTGGCGATCATCGTGTTGATGTTGTCCTGGAGTTCCAGGATCTCGCCCGCCGCATCGACGTCGATCTTGAGGTTGAGGTCGCCGCGGGTCACCGCGGTGGCGACCTCCGCGATGGCCCGCACCTGCCGGGTGAGGTTGCCCGCCATCTCGTTCACGGATTCGGTGAGGTCGCGCCAGGTGCCGTCCACGTCGCGCACCCGCGCCTGGCCGCCGAGCTGGCCCTCGGTGCCCACCTCGCGGGCCACCCGGGTCACCTGGTCGGCGAAGGACGACAGCTGGTCGACCATCGTGTTGATGGTCGTCTTCAGCTGCAGGATCTCACCGCGGGCATCGATGTCGATCTTCTTGGTGAGGTCGCCCTGGGCGATGGCAGTGGTCACCATCGCGATGTTGCGGACCTGCCCGGTCAGGTTGGACGCCATCGAGTTCACCGACTCGGTGAGGTCCTTCCACGTGCCGCTGACGCCGGGCACGCGCGCCTGGCCGCCCAGAATGCCGTCGGTGCCCACCTCACGGGCCACGCGCGTGACCTCGTCCGCGAAGGACGACAGCGTGGTCACCATGGTGTTGACGGTGTCGGCCAGCTGCGCCACTTCGCCGCGCGCCTCGACGGTGATCTTCTTGGTCAGGTCGCCGTTGGCGACCGCGCCCGCGACCTGGGAGATGTTACGGACCTGACTGGTCAGGTTGTTGGCCATCAGGTTGACGTTGTCGGTGAGGTCCTTCCAGATGCCGGTGACGTCCCGCACCCGCGCCTGGCCGCCCAGCTGGCCCTCGGTACCCACCTCGCGGGCCACCCGGGTCACCTGCTCGGCGAAGTCGGACAGCTGGTCCACCATCGTGTTGACGGTGTTCTTCAGCTGCAGCATCTCACCGGAGACGTCGACGGTGACCTTCTGCGAGAGGTCGCCGTTGGCGACGGCCGTGGTCACCTGGGCGATGTTGCGGACCTGGCCGGTGAGGTTGCGGAAGGCCGTGTTCACCGAATCGGTGAGGTCCTTCCACGTACCCGCCGCACCCGGCACCTGCGCCTGACCGCCCAGCTCGCCCTCGACACCGATCTCACGTGCCACACGCGTCACTTCGGCGCCGAAGAACTGCAGCTGGTCCACCATCCCGTTGACGGTGTTCTTCAGCTCCAGCATTTCCCCGGCCGCGTCGACGGTCACCTTCAGGCCCAGGTCGCCGTTGGCGACGGCCGTCGTCACCAGCGCGATGTCCCGCACCTGGCCGGTGAGGTTACGGAAGGCCGTGTTCACCGAATCGGTGAGGTCCTTCCACGTACCCGCCGCACCCGGCACCTGCGCCTGACCGCTCAGCCGGCCCTCGGCGCCCACCTCGCTGGCCACGCGCGTGACCTCGTCCGCGAACGTCCGCAGCGTCTCGGTCATCTGATTGACCGTCTCGGCCAGCTGCGCCACCTCGCCCCGCGCGCTCACCGTGACCTTCTGCGAGAGGTCACCGTTGGCGACGGCCGTGGTCACCTGCGCGATCCCGCGCACCTGCGCCGTGAGGTTGCCGGCCATGAGGTTGACCGAGTCGGTGAGGTCCTTCCAGACCCCCGCCACGCCCGGCACCTGCGCCTGACCGCCCAGCTCGCCCTCGGTACCCACCTCCCGGGCCACACGCGTGACCTCGGAAGCGAAGGAGGACAGCTGGTCCACCATCGTATTGACGGTGTTCTTCAGCTCCAGCATCTCGCCGTCCACATGGACGGTGACCTTCCGGGAGAGGTCGCCCTTGGCCACCGCCGTGGTCACCAGCGCGATGTCACGCACTTGAGCGGTGAGCCGGGACGCCATCGTGTTGACGGAGTCCGTCAGGTCCTTCCACGAACCCGACATACCGCGCACCCGGGCCTGGCCGCCCAGCTTGCCCTCGGTACCCACCTCGCTCGCCACCCGCGTCACCTCGTCGGTGAACGCCGACAGCTGGTCCACGAGCCCGTTGACCGTGCGCCCCACCTTGAGGAACTCGCCGCGCAGCGGGTGCGCCGCCCCGTCGGCCCCCTGGGAACGCAGATCCATCCGCTGCTCCAGGTCGCCCTCGGCCACCGCCGACAGCACCCGGCCCACCTCGGACACCGGCCGCACCAGATCGTCGACCAGGGCGTTGGACGCGTCGATCGCCGCCGCCCAGGCGCCCTCACAGGCCCCGACCTCCAGCCGCTCCGCGAGCTTGCCCTCACGGCCCACGACCCGGCGCACCCGCGCCAGCTCGCCCGTCAGCTGCAGATTGCGGTCCGCCACCTCGTTGAACACCGCGGCGATCTCGGCCATCGCCCCGTCACCGGAGACCGTCAGCCGCTTGCGGAGGTTTCCGTCCCGCATCGCCTCCAGAGCCGACCGCAGCCGGTTCAGGGCCGCCGTGTCGACCTCCGTCGTCCCATTGGGCCGGGACCGTCCGCCCTTCGCGCGCGTGCTTGCGCCCCGCGCCGCTGCGCCAGACTCCACCGTGTCCCTCCCGCTGGGTCGATCATCCTCGTCGGGCTTCCGCTTCGAGCTTTCCCAGTGTTTCACCCCGGCCCAACCAGGCCATAACAGTCGGCAGCATCGCACACGGTCCACCGGCACCCCCAAGGTGGAATCCCGATGCACCGGGAGCCGCCCACCCGACGGAGGTAAGTAACCTGGCAACCGGCCAGGGCAATGGAGGGGCGCTGCACATGCGTGAGCAGATCGCCGAGACGTACACGAGGAGACCTGTGATCACCGCGCGGGCTGCCGCCACCTTCGAGCCGGTCGGACGCTCGGTCGCCGCCGCCCGGGCCTTCGTCCGGGACACCCTCCAGGGCTGGGGCTTCCCCGACGTCATCGACGACGCCGTCGTCCTGACCAGCGAGCTCGTCACCAACGCCGTCGTCCACGCCGGCACGGCCGCCGACGTCCTGTGCGTACGGACGGACTCCGGCGTACGCGTCGAGGTCGCCGACCGCTACCCCGAACGCGAGCTCCCCCTGCAGAGCCCCACACGTCAGTTCGGCGGCGTCGACCGCGAGGGCGGCCGCGGCCTGCTGCTGTGCGCCGCCCTGGCCTCCCGCTGGGGCGTCGAGTACAGCGCCACGCAGAAGACGGTCTGGTTCCGTCTCGACCTGCCCGACCGTCCCGCCGGCACCCGCTCCGCCGGCCCCGCCCTCCCCGCGGAGGCCCTGCCGGTCGCCGACGCGCGCGTCCGCGTCGCCGTCGTCCAGATCGACGCCGGCGGCGCCATCAGTGCCTGGAACGACGACGCCCAGGAGCTCTTCGGCTTCGGCGCCGACCAGATCATCGGCAAGCCCCTCACCGACCTCGCCGCCTGGCCGCACACCCCCGGCACCTCCACCGGCATCGCCGAGGCCCTGCGCCTGTCCCGCTGGGAGGGCTCGTACGGCATAAGGGGCGCCGACGGCCGCATCGTCCCGGTCTACGCCTCCCACCTGCGCGTCCGCGACAACGCCGGAGCCCCCTCGACCGTCTGCCTGCTGGTACGGGACGAGGAGCGCGCCGTCCTGCAGAGCCCGCCCCGCTCCCCCGCCGGCGACCCCGCCGCCGACCGCGGCACGACCGACCCGTTCGAGGTCTTCATCGGCTCCCCCGCCCCCGACGACCTCGACGGTCTCCTCCAGCGCACGGTCGAGCGCGCCCGCGACATGCTCGACGGCGACTCCGCCTACCTCCTGCTCGCCACCGACGACGAGACGGAGCTGGAGGTGCGCGCCTCCACGGGCCTGCCCTCCACCCGCCAGCGCTTCGCCCGCGTCCCCGTCGAGGCCGGCACCGGCCGCTACGGCTCGGCCCGCATGCCCGCCGTCCACGACGACCTCACCGCCGTGCCCGGCGCCGTGCCCCTGCTCACCGACACCGGCATGCGCTCGGTCGTCACCGTCCCCCTGAAGGTCGAGGGCCGCCTCACCGGCTCCCTCGGCGTCGCCGCCGAATCCCCGCGCCGCTACGGGAACGAAGAGGCACTGCGCCTGCAGTTCGCCGCCGACCGCATCGCCCTGGCCGTCGAATCCGCCCGGCTGGGTGAGCTCGAACGCCTGCGCCGCGGATCGCTGTCCTTCCTCGTCGAGGCGTCCGACCTGCTCGCGGGCACCCTCGACCGCGACCAGACCCTGGCCCTCATGGCCCAGATGACCGTGCCGACCCTCGCCACCTGGTGCGCGGTCTACACGATCGCGGACCAGTCCTCCGAGCCCGAGCTCTCCTACGTCCTCCACGAGGACGAGGACCGCATCGACGGCCTCAAGGCCCTGCTGTCCAAGGTCGCCCCGCCCGACCCCGTGCCCACGCCCGGCGCCCGCGTGTGGACCGCCCCGTCCGAGGCCGCGCACTCCGCCGCGCTGCGCACGTCCCTGCGCAGCCTCGGCCTCACCGACGCCAGCGGCCACCTCCCCGCCCCGGGCACCTCGCTCGCCACGGCGGCCGCCGTCGGCGGCGAGACGGTCGTCCTGCCGCTCGTGGCCCGCAACCGCGTCATCGGCATGCTCACCCTCGGCAAGCCCACCGACGACCACTTCCGCCAGGAGATCCTCGAACTCGCCGAGGACCTCTCCCGCCGCGCGGCCCTCGCCTTGGACAACGCCCGCCTCTACAGCGAGCGCACCGCCATCAGCCAGAGCCTCCAGCGCAGCCTCCTCCCGCCGGAGCTGCCGGACGTCCCCGGCGTGGAGGTCGAGGTCATCTACCGCGCCGCCGGCGAGGGCAACGAGGTGGGCGGCGACTTCTACGACCTCTTCCCCATCCGCGACGGCGCCTACGGCTTCGCCATCGGCGACGTCTGCGGCACGGGCCCGGAGGCGGCCGCCGTCACCGGCCTGGCCCGGCACGCGCTGCGGCTGCTGGCCCGCGAGGGCTTCGGCGGCCCCGCCGTCCTCGAACGGCTCAACGCGGCCATCCTGGACGAGGGCGCCCGCAGCCGCTTCCTCACCCTCCTCTACGGGGAGCTGTGGCCCCAGCCCGACGGCAGCGCGCTGCTGAAGGTCGTCTGCGCCGGTCACCCGCTGCCGCTGCGCCTGCGCCAGGACGGCACGGTCGAGCCGGCGGCCGATCCGCAGCCGCTGCTGGGCGTCATGGACGACCTGGAGCTGTTCGAGCAGTCCGTCACCCTGGACCCGGGCGATGTCCTGCTGTGCGTCACGGACGGCGTCACCGAGCGCCGCGAGGGCACCCGCATGCTGGGCGACGACGGTCTCACGGACGTCCTGACCACGTGCACGGGCCTCACGGCGGGTGCGGTCGCGGCCCGCATCCTGCGCGCGGTCGAACGTTTCGCCGCGGAGCCCGCATCGGACGACATGGCCATCCTCGCCATGCGCGTGCCGGAGCGTCAGGAGCCCTGACCCGGCCGGCCCGGGATACGAGAAAGGCCCCCGCCGTTCGGCGGGGGCCTTTCCTTTGTGGAGCCCCAAAACGGAATCGAACCGTTGACCTTCTCCTTACCATGGAGACGCTCTGCCGACTGAGCTATTGGGGCCGGCAACGAGATAAAGCATACCCGATGTTCGGACACCCTTTTGACCCTCAGGTTGGCCATCAGGCGGCCGCAGCGGGCAACAGACCGCCGAGCGCATTGCACGCCGCGACCAGCCGCTGCAGCTCGCGCCGCGACGTGCCCGCATCGACGGGCAGGGCGAGGCATTCCCCGGCCGCGCGCTCGGTCTCCGGCAGCCACAACTCCCGCCGGAACGAAGGCAGTCGGTGGACGGGCGTCTGGACGGGCACCCGGCAGCGGACCCCACGGTCCAGCAGTGCACGGGCGAAGGCGTCCCGGTCGGGACGGCCGTTGCCGGGGACGCGTACGACGTAGGAGTGGTACCGGTGCAGGATGCCGGGTGCCGTGACGGGCGTCACGCCGGTCAGCCGGGCGTCGAGATAGGCGGCGTTGGCCCGCCGCCGGGCGACGCCTTCTTCCCCCTCCCCTTCCTCCGCACCGTCGGTGGGGTCGGTGGGGGCGAGCACGAGAACGGTACGTCCAGCTGCACGCTGAAGAGCCGCCAGGTCAACAGGGTGACCGAAGAGGGGTACGGCCGCGACGGCGACGGTCCGCGCGGTGATGGCGCGGCTTACGGAGGCGGGGTCGAGGCAGAGGCTCTGGGGGGCGATGTCCGCGAACACGGGCAGTGCACCGGTGTCCCGTACCGCTTCTGCAGTGGCGGCGGTGGCGTAGGAGGGCACGACGACCTCGTCGCCGGCGCCCACATGTGCCGTACTGAGCAACTCCGCAGTCCTCATGCCGCGGATGCTGCCCGGGTGACCTTAACGCGTCATGACGCCGGGCGGCTCGTCGGGAAAACAAAAAAGCTCTGATGCATGAACCGGAGTTCATACATCAGAGCTTTTCTGAAAATTTGTTCGGCGGCGTCCTACTCTCCCACA
>NZ_JAIXMK010000191.1:0-10822 GCF_020328095.1 Streptomyces sichuanensis | reverse complement strand
CCCCGTAGTCGTTGACGATGGCCGTACAGCTGGAGGTGTCGGTGTGCAGGGCGAGGGCCGAGAACGGCGGCCGGTCCGTGCGGTAGCGGCCCACCAGCTCGGCCGTCAGGTGCTGGGCCTGGGCGGCGCTGCCGCCGTTGCCGGCGGCCAGCAGCCGCCCCCCGGAGGAGAGGGCGACCGCCAGGCGCGCTCCCCACCGCTGCGCCGTGGCCGCCTTCTCCCCGCGGAACGCTTCGAGGGCGGCCAGCAGCCGGCCGCAGTGGTCGCCGCCCGTCGCCGGTGCGGCCCCCGTGGTGCGGGTGACGGTCATCGCGGGACTCCTGACGGGACGGGACACAGGTCGGTGACCCGGTCGTAGACGCGTTCCACGCCGTCCGCCACCCGGTCCCAGGTGAACCGCGTGAGCACGCGCGTCCGCCCGGCCCGGCCGTAGGACTCCAGCCGCCCGGGCGAGTCCAGCAGGGCGCGCACCGCCTCGGCGAGCGGCCCGGGCACGCCCGGCGGCACCAGCACCCCGGTCTCCCCGTCCGCGACGGTGTCGCGGTGTCCGCCGACGTCCGTGGCCACCACCGGCACGCCGCAGGCCATGGCCTCCAGCGGCACGATGCCGAACGGCTCGTACACCGGCGTGCACAGCACCACGTCGGCGCTGCGCAGCAGCGCGGGCATGTCCTCGTGCGGCACGCAGCCCAGCAGCACCAGCCGGTCGGCGACCCGCAGCCGGCGGGCGAGGGTGAGCAGCCGCACGGCCTCCGCGTCCATGGCGAGCCCGTCGGCCGGCGGGCCGCCGGCCACCACCAGTTCGGCGTCCGGGATGCCGCGCAGCGCCTGCAGGGCGAGGTCCACGCCCTTGCGGGGCACCAGGCGCCCCACCGTCAGCAGCCGGTGGCGGGCCCGGCGCCCGGGCGTGAGGGCGACGCGGCCGCGGGGCGTGAAGTGCGCGGTGTCCACCCCGCAGGGCACCACCGAGCAGCGGTCCGCGGCGATGCCCATGCGGCCGAGCTCGCGCACCTCGTCGGAGCAGGTGGCCAGCACCCGGGCGCAGGCCGCCCCGATCTCCCGCTCGGCGTCCAGGCGTTCGGGCGGGCTGGTGTCGGCCGGCCCCTGGTGACGCCGCTTGACGGTGCCCAGTGCGTGGTAGGTCTGCACGACGGGCACGTCCAGGTCCCGGACCCCTCCCAGCGCGGCCAGGCCGGACATCCAGAAGTGGGCGTGCACCACATCGGGACGCTCGCGCCGCCACGCCCGCGCCAGGTGTTCCGCGAAGCGCGGCATGTGGCCGAGCAGCTCGTCCTTGGGCACCGCCCGCTCCGGCCCGGCCCGTACGTGGTCGACGACCGCCCCGGAGGGCAGCGGCACCCGGTCCGGCAGACCGGCGTCGTCCCGGCGGGTGTGGACGGTCACGTCGTGCCCCCGGCCGGCCAGCAGCTCCGCCAGACGGGCGACGTAGACGTTCTGGCCTCCCGCGTCGGGGCCGCCGAGCGCGGCCAGCGGGCTGGCGTGCTCGGACACCATGGCGATCCTCATCGGGTGACCTCCTTGATCAGGCACTCCCAGTCGTCCAGGAACCTCTGCAGCCCGTAGCGGGCGAGGGCCGCGGCGCGGGCCGCCCGGCCCGTCTCGCGGGCCCGGGCGGGATCGGCCAGGAAGCCGCGGACGGCGTCGTGCAGCACGTCCAGGCGGTTGGAGACCACTCCGGCGCGGGCGGGCACCGCCTCGGCCACCTCGGTGGTGGCCAGGGCCACCACGGGCATGCCCAGGTGCATGGCCTCCAGCAGGGACAGCCCCAGGGACGTCCAGCGCACCGGGTGCAGATAGACGCGGCGTTCGGCCAGCTCCCGGTGCAGGGCGCTCTGGACGAGCTCCTGCGCCTGGCAGCGCTCCGCCGCGATGCCCAGCCGCCCGGCCAGGCCCTCGGTGCCCATGCCGAACACGTCCAGCGGCGCGGCCCCGCTGAAGTACGGCAGCAGGTCCGTACCGGTGGTCCGGCCGCGCCGCAGCGGCTCGTTGACCACCACCGCGGCCCGCGGCAGCCGGCCGGTCCACAGCGGCCCCGGGTCGACGATGCCGTGCTCGATGACGGTGGCGGGTGTGGAACCGCAGTCCCACATCAGCCGGTTGAAGTGCGTGACGTGCACGATCGTCAGCTCCGGCCGGTCCGCGGCGGGATGCCGGGTGTCCGGGACGGGGCCGCCGGGCGCGTTGTGCTCCAGGTAGACGGCGGGCACGTCGTGCCCCGGCCGGCGGCCGAGCCACTGCCGCGCCAGCTCCGCCTCGTGCGGCCGCTGCAGCACGACCAGGTCGACGTCCGTGGCGCGCAGCTGCTCCGGGGACAGCTCCACCACGGAGGCCGGCCAGTCGAAGGTGGCGGCGCGGCCGAGCCCGTCGGGCCCCCTGCCGGGCGTCACCGGCACCACATAGGTGTGCGGTCCCTGGACGAACGCCGTCGTCCACGAACCGTGCACGTGCCACAGCAGGATCCTCATGACGTCGCCTCCGGGCAGGGGTCGAGACCGGGGGAGCGGCCGGTGAGCTTCTCCACGGCGGCCAGCACGTCCTCGGGCCGCACCCCGCTCAGGCAGGGGTGGCCGGCCACCGGGCAGATCCGGGCGCGGCTGCCGGCGCAGGGCGCCCGCTCGTCGCCGAGCAGCACGTGCGGCACCCCGTACGGCGCCCACCGCTCGGCGGGCACCACGGGGGCGAACAGGGACACCACCGGCGTGCCCACGGCGGCCGCCAGGTGGGCGGGCCCGGTGTTGCCGACGACGACGGCGGCCGCCCGCGCGAGCACCCCGGCCAGCTCGGCCGGCCCGGTGCGCCCGCCCAGGTCGAGGGCGTCCCGGCCCGCCACCGCGGCCGTCAGCTCCCGCTCGCCCGGCCCCCCGGTGACCACGACCCGGTAGCCGGCCCGGGCCAGGACCCGGACGGCCGCCGCGCACCGCTCGTCGCCCCAGCGCCGGGCCGGCACCGCCGCGCCCGGGTGCACGACGACGTACCCGCCCTCGCCCACCAGCCCGTCGGGCACGGGTGCGTCCCGCACGGCCAGCCGACCGTCGTCGCCCTCGGGCAGCGGGAAACCCGCCGCCTGCGCGAGGTCGAGGGCGGCCTGCACCTCGTGCCGGCGCGGACCGCGGCGGTGCCGCACGTCCAGCAGCGAGCCCGGATAGTCGGTGCAATCGGCGGCCAGCCACGCCACCCCGGCCATCCGCAGGAGCAACGCCGCGGGCAGCGGGCTCTGGTGGTACGAGGTGAGCACCAGGGCCACGTCCGGTGCCGTCCGGGCCACGCGCTCGACGAGGGAGCCCACGCCGGCCCGGTCGACGGGCGGCGGGTCGAAGCCCACCCACGGCGCGTCCCACACGATCACCTCGTCGACCCCCGGCAGCATCCGCGCGGCCGGGGCGCCGCGCGGCCCGCACAGCAACGCGGTGTGCGCGGCGCGCGCGGCGACGGCACGGACCGCCGGCCCGGCGAGCAGGACGTCGCCGAAGCTGTCGAGGCGTGCCACCAGCGCTCTCACCGCGCACCCCCGTCCGGTACGGCGACGCCCAGGCCGAGCAGGGTACGGACCGCTCCGGGCAGGTCGCGGGCCGTGCGGGGGGCGCCCGCCACCTCCTCGGCGCGCGTCACCGGCGTCGGCACGAGCACCCCCGCGGCGCCCGCCGCCGCGGCCGCCGCCATGTCGCTGCCGATGTCGCCCACGACCGCGCACCGCGCCGGATCGACGCCCAGCAGCCGGCCGGCGGCCAGGATCAGGCCCGGCGCGGGCTTGCGGCAGCCGCAGCCGTCCTCCGGCGCGTGCGGGCACACCGCCCACACGTCGAACGGTCCCAGCAGCCGCTCCACGCGTTCGTTGACCCGCCGCACCTGGGCCATTGTCAGCAGGCCCCGGCCCACGCCCGACTGGTTGGTGACCACCCCCGTGCGCACCCCGTACCGCCGCAGCAGCGCCAGGGCGGAGCGGGCGCCGGCCACCGGGACCACGAGGCCCGGATCGCCGTTGTAGGGGACGTCCTCGACCAGCGTGCCGTCCCGGTCGAACAGCACGAGGGCGGGGGGCCGGCAGCAGGTCACGGCACCGGCCCCTTCCTGAGGGGCGAGCGCACGGGGACCGGCACGATGCGCAGCGACAGCGAGGCGTCGGGCAGGGGCCGGGCGCCGCGGTGCCGCCACAGGCCGCGCAGCCGGTGGCAGACGGCCAGCGGCGGAACGGCGACGCTGGTGGCGAGCATGGCCGCCACCTCCGGCCCGGTGCGCGGCCCGGGCGCGATGCGGGCCCACGCGAACTCGGCGGTGCCCAGCGCCCAGCCCACGGCCGCCGCCGTGCCCGCACCCCGGTGCCCGCTCGCGGCGAGGACCACCGCGGCGGCCCCGGCGGCCGTGACCGCCGCGTGAGCGCGCAGCCGGCCGCGCGGCGCGCCGGCCCGCTGCCACCAGTCGCGGCCGTGCAGACGCACCATCAGCGCGTCGTCGGCGTTGCCCGCCTGGGTCCGCAGCGACACCCAGGGACCGGCCGGCCGCACCGGATGCCGGGTGGTGCGGGTGCCGCACTCCAGCCGCCAGCCGGCGCCCAGGACCCGCAGCGCCAGGTCGGCGTCCTCCCGGAAGGCCCGGGGGAAGCGCTCGTCGAAGCCGGAGACGGCCGCCAGGACGGAGCGCCGGTAGGCCATGTCGGCGGTCGCCCAGCGGGCCCCCGCCAGGCCGGCGGTGTTGCGCTCCCAGTCCGTGGGCCTGCGCCCGGCCGGCAGCGGCACCTCGATCACGCCCTGCACCCCGCCCACGTCGGGCGCCGCCCAGGCGAGTTCGGCCGTCAGCTCGGCCCGCCACACCGGGCCGACCCGCACGTCGTCGTCGAGGAAGACCACCCAGGGGGCGCCCACCGCACGCCAGCCCGCGTTGCGCGCGGCGGCCGGACCCCGGCCGCCGGTGCTCACCGCCCGGGCCCGGGTGCGCAGCTCGCCGAGTGCGCCCAACGGCAGCGGGGCACGGGTGTGACGCGGCCCGCGCCGGTCGTCCACGACGACCACCTCGCGCGGCGCCGGCCCCGCCGCCGCGGCCAGCGCCCGGAGGCAGTCGGCGAGGCAGGCGCGGCCGACGGTGGGGATGACCACCGCGTAGTCCAGGGGGTCCACGGCGCTCATGGCGTCTCCTTCCCCCCGGCGTACGCACGGCCGCGGCGGACCGCGTACGGGCCGATGGCCAGCAGGTCCACCGGGGCGGAGCCGAAGCACTCCAGGGCGTCCCGCGGATCGTCGACCATCGGCCGGCCGGCCGTGTTCAGACTGGTGTTGACGACCACCGGCAGCCCCGTGCGCTGCTCGAACGCGGCCAGCATGCGGGCCACCAGAGGCTCCCGCGCCGGGTCCACGGTCTGGATCCGGGCGGTGCCGTCCACATGGACGACGGCCGGGATCCGCGCGCGCCAGGGCCTGGCCACGCCGTGCACGAACAGCATGTACGGGCTCGGCAGCGGCCCCTCGAAGACGTCCGCCGCCCGGTCGGCGAGCACCATCGGCGCCACCGGACGGAACTCCTCGCGCCCCTTGACGTGGTTGAGCCGCTCCAGGTTCTCCGCGCGGCCCGGATGGGCCAGCAGCGACCGGTGGCCCAGCGCCCGGGGCCCGTACTCGCTGCGGCCCTGGAACCAGGCGACGATGCCGTCGCGGGCCAGCTCCTCCGCCACCGCCACGGCGATGTCCGGCGGCCGCTCGTAGGGCACCCGCGCCTGCTCCAGCCAGCCGCGCAGCTCCTCGTCCGACCAGCCCCGGCCCAGGTCGGCGCCCTCCATCGGGGCGGCGGCCCGGCCGTGGGCCGCCGCCAGGTGCAGCGCCGCGCCCAGGGCCGTGCCCGCGTCACCGGCGGCGGGCTGCACCCACACCCGGCGGAAGGGCCCCTCCACCGCGATCCGTGAATTGGCCACGCAGTTGAGCGCCACCCCGCCGGCCAGGGCCAGCGACTCGGCGCCGGTCCGCCCGTGCAGCCACCGCGTCAGCTCCAGCAGCAGTTCCTCCAGGCACGCCTGCGTGCTCGCGGCCAGATCGGCGTGGTCCTGGGTCCACTCCTGCCCCGGCTCGCGCGGCTCGGTCAGCGCCGCCCACGGCACCGCGTGCGCGCGGAAACCGCCGTCGTCCGTGGCGTGCACGTGCTCCCGCAGCTCGGTCAGGAAGCGCGGTTTGCCGTACGCGGCCAGCGCCATCACCTTGTACTCGTCACTGCTGCGCAGGAAGCCCAGATGCTCCGTCAGCTCCTCGTACACCAGGCCCAGCGACTGGGGCAGGACCTGCGTGGCGAGCACGTCCAGCGTGCCGCCCGCGTACCGGCCCGCCAGGTGGGAGGCGCACTCCCCGCGCCCGTCGAGCACCAGCACCGCACTGTCGGGGTACGGGGTGGCCAGGCCCGCGGAGGCCGCGTGCGCCACGTGGTGGGGGACGAAGCGGACCTTGGCCGGGTCCAGGCCGGGCAGCGCCTCGGCGAGGAAGCCGGGCGCCTCCCGGGCGTAGGTCTGCCGCAGGTGGTCCCAGGGATCGTCGAGGCCCAGCTCGGGCGCCGGGCGGGCCAGCGACGGGTCGTAGGAGTAGCCCACGGCGTCCAGGTCGGCGGGCGTGAGCCCCGCGTGCCGCAGGCACCACGCGGCCGACGACAGCGGCAGTTCCCAGGCCGCGAACGGCACGGGGCGTTTGCCGTGCTTGCGCCGGGAGAACCGCTCCTCCTCCGCGGCCGCGACGATCCGCCCGTCGACGACCAGCGCGGCTGCCGGATCGTGGAAGAGGGCGTTGATACCGAGGATGCGCATGCCGTGCTCCGTGTTCCGTCGGGGACCCGTAGAACCGCAAAACCACAGGAATCAGGGGAGGGCGGAGCGCGCGAACCACTCCACGGTCCGTTTGAGGCCCTCCTCGCAGCCGACGCGCGGCTCCCAGCCCAGCTCGCGGCGGGCCTTGGCGGTGTCGGGGCGGCGCCTGGCGGGGTCGTCGGCCGGCAGGTCGACGAAGCGGACGGTGGAGGCCGAGCCGGTCAGGTCGGCGATGCGTCGGGCCAGGTCGAGCATCGTCGTCTCCTCCCCGCCGCCGATGTTCACCGGGCCGGGGCGTCCGCTCGCGGCGAGCGCGACGATGCCGTCGACCGTGTCGTCGACGTAGGTCAGGGACCGGGTCTGGCTGCCGTCGCCCGCCACCGTCAGCGGCTCGCCGTCCAGGGCCTGCCGGATGAACGTGGGCACGGCGCGTCCGTCGCCGGCACGCATCCGGGGCCCGTAGGTGTTGAAGATGCGCACGATCGAGGTGTCGGTGCCGTGGGTGCGCCGGAAGGCGGTGACGAGCGCCTCGGCGAACCGCTTGGACTCGTCGTAGACGCTGCGCGGCCCGATGGGATTGACGTTGCCCCAGTACTGCTCGCGCTGGGGGTGCTCCAACGGGTCCCCGTACACCTCGGAGGTCGAGGCCAGCAGGAAGCGCGCGTCGTTGCGGTGCGCCAGCTCCAGGGCGGCGCGGGTGCCGGCGCTGCCCACGTCGAGCGTCTCGATCGGCAGCCGGAGGTAGTCGGCGGGCGAGGCTGGGCACGCCAGGTGGAGCACCAGACCGACCCGCCCGGGTATGCCGGCCAGGGTTCCGGGCCGCGAGACGTCGCCCTCGACGAAGCGGAAGCCCGGATGGGCCTCCAGATGGGCGATGTTGGCCCGGGCCCCCGTGACCAGGTTGTCGACGCAGGCCACCTCGCAGCCCTCGGCCAGCAGGCGCTCGCACAGGTGCGATCCGATGAAGCCGGCCCCTCCGGTGACCACCGCACGCTTCCAGCGTCGTTCGTCCATGATCACACTCCTTCGCGTGGGTGGGCCGCGGCCGGGGTGGGGATGACGCCGGGCGTCCGGCGCGGGCCGACCGGCTGCGGGGAGGGGAAGGCGCGGTGCCGCGGGACAGCGGCCACCGCCTCTGTGGAATCGGCGCCCCAGGGGGCGACTGCCGCTGCGGACGCGACAGGGGTGGTGCGCCGGCACCTCTCGTGCCGGGCCCGGTGACGGGCCGCACCATGACCATCCGTGGTCGAAACGACTCAAGCAGCAGCGTCGCACACGGCCGCCCGTCTCTCCAGTCGAAGCGGTCCGGGCAGGGCACCTCACCGCGCGCCGCCCGGTTTCGGCTTGCCCGTCCCGGGAACCCGGGTGAGCCTGGGGAGGCCAGCGGCGCCTGCCGACGGACGCCGTCCCTCCCCCGAGTGCTCCCCATGCGGAAGGAAGTGCACGCGTGTCCGCCCACCACCAGTCAGCAGGCCGGGGCGACCCGGCGGCGCAGGACGAGAAGGACCGGCAACTCGACCGGTTCCGCGCCGCACCCGAACACGACGCGCTCACCACCGACCAGGGCGTGCGCGTCGACGACACCGACAACGCCCTGCGCGCCGGTACCCGCGGCCCCACCCTCCTGGAGGACTTCCACAACCGGGAGAAGCTCACCCACTTCGACCACGAGCGCATCCCCGAGCGCGTCGTCCACGCCCGGGGTGCCGGCGCCTACGGCTACTTCGAGGCGTACGAGCCGCTCACCGAGTACACCTGCGCCGACTTCCTCTCCGAGGCCGGCCGGCGCACGCCCGTCTTCGTGCGCTTCTCCACCGTGCAGGGCCCGCGCGGCTCCGCCGACACGGTCCGCGACGTGCGCGGCTTCGCCACCAAGTTCTACACCCGCGAGGGCAATTACGACCTGGTCGGCAACAACATCCCGGTGTTCTTCATCCAGGACGCCATCAAGTTCCCCGACTTCGTGCACGCGGTGAAGATGGAGCCGCAGCACGAGATGCCCACCGGCGGTACCGCGCACGACACGTTCTGGGACTTCGCCTCCCTGCAGCCGGAGACCACCCACATGCTCATGTGGGCGATGTCCGACCGGGCCATCCCGCGCAGCTTCCGCATGATGCAGGGCTTCGGCGTGCACACCTTCCGGTTCGTCACCGCCGAGGGGCGCGGCACGTTCGTGAAGTTCCACTGGAAGCCGAAGCTGGGCGTGCACTCCCAGGTCTGGGACGAGGCGCAGATCACCGCCGGACGCGACCCCGACTACCACCGGCGGGACCTGTGGGAGGCCATCGAGGCCGGGGAGTACCCCGAATGGGAGCTCGGGGTGCAGCTCGTCCCCGAGAGCGACGAGTTCGCCTTCGACTTCGACCTGCTCGACGCCACGAAGATCATCCCCGAGGAGCAGGTGCCGCTCCGGCCCGTCGGCCGGCTCGTCCTCGACCGCAACCCGCAGAACTTCTTCGCCGAGACCGAGCAGGTCGCCTTCCACACCGCGAACGTCGTGCCCGGCATCGACTTCACCAACGACCCGCTGCTCCAGGGCCGCAACTTCTCCTACCTGGACACCCAGCTGATCCGCCTCGGCGGCCCGAACTTCAGCCAGCTGCCGGTCAACCGGCCGGTCGCCGACGTGCACCACAACCACCGCGACGGCTTCGGCCAGCAGGTCATCCACCCGGGCACCAACTACTTCCCCAACTCGCTGGGCGGCGGCTGCCCGGCGCACGCCGGGGCCGGCGGCGGGGCGGGGGTCTTCCGGCACTACGCCGAGCGCGTCGACGGGGAGAAGATCCGGGTGCGCAGCGAGAGCTTCCAGGACCACTACAGCCAGGCCGCGCTGTTCTGGAACAGCATGGCCGACTGGGAGCGGCGCCACATCGTCGAGGCGTTCCGCTTCGAGCTCGGCAAGGTCGGCTCCGTCGCCGTGCGCGAGCGCATGGTCGGCAACCTCGCCAACGTGAACGCCGACCTCGCGTCGATGGTCGCCGAGGGCGTCGGCGTGGCCGCCCCGCCGCCGGTGTCCGGCGTGAACACCGCCTCGTCGCCCGCCCTCAGCCAGGAGAACCTGCGCGGCGAGGGCATCCGCACCCGCAAGGTCGCCGTCCTCGCCGCCGACGGCACGGACGCCGGCCAGGTGGACGCCGTCCGCGAGCGGCTCACCGCACGGGGCGCGATCGTCGAGGTGCTCGCCGCCCTGGACGGCAGCGTCCGCGGCGCCGGCAACGGCAGCCTCGCCGTGGACCGGGCGCTGCCCACCATGGCCTCCGTCCTCTACGACGCCGTGCTCGTACCGGACGGCAAGGAGGCGGTCGCCGCGCTGGCGGCGGACCCGGCGGCCGTGCGGTTCGTCGAGGAGGCGTACCGCCACGGCAAGCCGCTGGCGGTCCTCGGGGAGGGCGTCCGCCTGCTCGCGGAGGCCAGGCTGCCCGAGGACGTCGTCCTCGGCGAGGCCGCGCCGGAGTTCGGCGTCCTGACCAGCAACGGCACCGCATCGCCGCAGGACATCGCCGACGCCCTCGTCACCGCCCTGGAGCAGCACCGCTTCCCCCGGCGGCCGGGCCTGCTCAACTGAGCCGTGCGGCCGCACGGACATGCGGCCCGTGGGGCCGCGCGCGAGACTTGACCACGGGGGAGCCATCACCTCTATCGAAAGCGAGTGCCGACGTATGAGTGCCAAGGACAAGGCCAAGGCGAAGGCCGAGCAGGTCAAGGGCCGCCTCAAGGAGACCACCGGCAAGGCCACCGGCAACCTGGGCAAGGAGGCCGAGGGACGCGCCGAGAAGGCCAAGGGCGACGTCCGCGAGGCCGCGGACAAGGGCCGGGACGCCCTCAAGCGCAAGCGCGGCCGGTAGCCGCTCCACCGCCGCGGTGCGGCCCGGCCCGCACCGCGGCGGTAGTGGGCCGGGCCCGCCGGCCGCGTACGGCCCACGGCGTCCGGTGCCGGGGTACCTCCCGGCGGTGGCCGGAGGAGTGCCGCGGGCCGGACGCGACGGCACGGCCACGGCCCCGGGCGCACCCCGCGCCCGGGGC
>NZ_JAIXMK010000190.1:0-10866 GCF_020328095.1 Streptomyces sichuanensis | reverse complement strand
CCAGGCGTCCCCTGCGGCCCGGGGCGTTCCCGCGGCCCAGGCGGCCCCGCCGGTGCCCGCACCGGCCGGTGCCGGGCTCGCCCGGCTCGACGCGCGGGCCGCCGCCCTGGCCCTTCCGCTGCCCCGCGTGGACGCGGCCGACCCGAACGCCGGGTTCCTCGCGGGCCTGCTCGCCTCGCAGCCCTCCGAGTTGTACGCCGCCCTGCAGGCGGCGCCGACCGAATCGGCGGAGCTGCGGCTGCGCCGGGTACGGGCCCAGCTGGAGCTCGGCGAGGACGGCCCGGCCGGGCAGGCGATCGGCGCGCTGGAGGCGGCCCGGCCCGACGACTGGCGCACCATCTGGCACCGCGGCGTCCACGCCCTGGCCGTCGGCGACCACGAGCGGGCCGCGCTGTCCTTCGACGCCGTCTACGACGCGTTCCCCGGCGAGCCCGCGCCCAAGCTGGCGCTCGGGGTGTGCGCGGAGGTGCTCGGACAGCTGGACAACGCCGCCGAGTACTACCGTCTGGTGTGGGCGACCGACCCGGGCTTCGTGAGCGCCGCCTTCGCGCTGGCCCGGGTGCGGCTGGCCACGGGGGACCGGGCGGGCGCGGTACGGGCCCTGGAGTCCGTACCGGAGGCGTCCATCCACTACACCGCGGCCCGGGTGGCGGCGGTGCGGGCCCGGCTGCGGCAGCGCTCGGCGCGCGAGCCGCTGCTGACGGACCTGCAGGCCGCCGCCGGGCAGGTGGAGCGGCTCGCGGACTTCGGGCTGGACGCCGTGCGGCGCGAACGGCTGTCGACGGAGGTGCTGGGCACGGCGCTGGACTGGGTGCTCTCCGGCGGCCAGGGCGCCCCCGGCGGCCCCGCCGCGCCCCCGGGTCCGGGCGTGCTGCTCGGCAGCCCGCTGGACGAGCGGGGGCTGCGGTTCGGGCTGGAGCGCTCGTACCGGGTGCTCGCGCGGCTGGCCCAGCGCGGTGAGGAACGGATCGAACTGGTGGAGCGGGCCAACCGTTACCGCCCCAGGACATGGGTGTGATCGATGTCGCAACTGCCCCCCCAGCTGACGGCGTGCCCCGTCTGTCACGAGCCGCTGGAGCCGGCCGACAACTTCTGCGGAGGCTGCGGAGCGGACCTCGCGGCGGTGCCGCCCGCGCCCGGCGGGTCGCGGGCCGACGACGCGTGGCGGCAGCCGGACACGCCCGTGGGGCGGGGGGCGGGCGACTACCGCCTCGCCCCGCCGGCCACGGCCGTTCCCGCGCAGTCACCGCCCTGCGCGGGCGCGGGCGGGACGTGCGCGGCCTGCCGGTCGGGCATGATCGACAACGACGGGTACTGCGAGCACTGCGGACATGCACAGCCGCGCGAACGGGATCACATGGAGCACGAGTCGGCAGGCGTCGCGGCGGTCACCGACCGCGGCCTGCGCCACCACCGCAACGAGGACGCGTACGCCGTGTCCACCACCGACCTGCCCGGGGGCCGTCCGGCCGTCGTCGCGGTCGTCAGCGACGGCGTGTCGTCCGCGGCGCGTCCAGACGAGGCGTCAGCGGCCGCCGTGGCCAGCGCGCACGACGCCCTGACGGAGGCCCTGGCACAGGGCGCGGCCCCCCGCGAGGCCACCCACCGGGCGATCGTGCGGGCCGCCGAGGCCGTCGTCGGCCTGGTCACGCCGGGCCACGAGGCGCGCGAGCACGACCGCTACCGCCAGGAGAACGCCCCCGCCTGCACGATCGTCAGCGCCGTCGTCACCGGCGACCTGCTGACCGTCGGCTGGGTCGGCGACAGCCGCGCCTACTGGGTGCCCGACGACCGCGGAACCCAGCCGGCCCGGCTGACCGAGGACGACTCCTGGGCCGCCCAGATGGTCGCCGCCGGGCTGATGTCGGAGGCCGAGGCGTACGCGGACGAGCGCGCCCACGCCATCACCGGCTGGCTCGGCGCCGACGCCTACGAGGTCGAGCCGCACACCGCCTCGTATCACCCGGACCGGCCGGGCGTGGTGATCGTCTGCACCGACGGCCTGTGGAACTACGCCGAATCGGCCGAGCAGATGGCGGCCGTCGTGCCGCCCGACGCCCGCGCGCGGCCGCTGGAGTGCGCACGCCGTCTGCTGTCGCACGCCCTGGACGGAGGGGGCCACGACAACGTAACAGTGGCCGTACTGCCGTTCCCCGCGCGGCCGGAGGGGGCAGGATCGGCCTGACGGCCCGAGCACGTCCAACGGGGGGAACGTACGCGGCGCCATTCCGTCCGGCGTCGCGCGCCTGTCCGCCCCACCGCACGCCCATGTGACCACGTGGAGTACGAAGGAGCGGATCAGATGGCCAACTTCGCCAAGGCGAGCGTGCCGCAGTTCGCGGTGGAGGTGTACCAGAACGTCCACCTGCCCGAGGGCGGCCGCGAGGTCAACGCGGTGGTCACCGTCACCGCCACCGGCGGCGCCGGCGAGCCGGTGCCGCAGCCGTCCCGCTCCCCCGGCTCCGTCGTACTGAACGGCCGTTCCCCCGACGCGGCCGTGGTCATCATGGTCGACTGCTCCGGTTCCATGGACTACCCGCCCGCCAAGATGCGCAGCGCCCGGGAGGCCACGGCGGCCGCCGTCGACGCGCTGCGCGAGGGCGTCGCCTTCGCCGTCGTCGCCGGCACCCACCAGGCGCGCGAGGTCTACCCGGGCGGCGGACGGCTGGCGGTGGCCGACGCCGTGACCCGGGGGCAGGCCAAGGAGGCGCTGCGCAAGCTCAGTCCCGGCGGCGGCACGGCGATCGGCACCTGGCTGCGCCTGGCCGACCGGCTGCTGGCCTCCTCCGACGCCTCGATACGCCACGGCATCCTGCTCACCGACGGCCGCAACGAGCACGAGGAGGCGGACGCGCTGCGGGCGTCGCTGGACGTGTGCGCGGGCCGGTTCACCTGCGACGCGCGCGGGGTGGGCACGGACTACGAGGTCAAGGAGGTCATGCGGATAGCCTCCGCACTGCTGGGCACCGCCGAGATCGTCGCCGATCCGGCCGGGCTGGCCGCGGACTTCACGCACATGATGGAGGCCGTGATGGGCAAGGAGGTCGGGGACGTCTGCCTGCGGCTGTGGACGCCGCTGGGCGCCGAGGTGCTGTTCGTCAAGCAGTGCGCCCCGACCGTGGAGGAGCTGACCGGCCAGCGCCAGGAGGCCGGGCCGCGCGCCGGGGACTACCCCACCGGCTCCTGGGGCGACGAGTCCCGCGACTACCACGTGTGCATACGGGTGCCGAGCGCCGCCGTGGGCCGGGAGATGCTGGCCGCCCGGGTCTCGCTGGTGCTGCCGGCGCCGGACGGCTCGCCGGCGCAGGTGCTCGCGCAGGGGCTCGTCCGGGCGGTGTGGACGGACGACGTGGTGGCCTCGACCTCCATCAATCCGCAGGTCGCGCACTACACCGGCCAGGCGGAGCTGGCCCAGGCCATCCAGCAGGGCCTGGATCTGCGCAAGGCCGGCGACATCGACGGGGCCACCGCCAAGCTCGGCCGCGCCGTGCAGCTGGCCAGCCGTTCCGGCCACGAGGCCACCGCGAAACTGCTCGCCAAGGTGGTGGACGTCGTGGACGCGGCGAACGGTACTGTGCGGCTGAAGGCGAACGTCTCCAAAGAGGCGGAGATGACCCTGGAGACTCGCTCCACCAAGACCGTTCGCGTCAAGAAGTAACGCAGAGGGGGAATCGACCGACATGCCGACCTGCCCGAACGGCCACCAGTCGGAGGCCGACGACTGGTGCGAGGTGTGCGGCCACCGGATGGCGGGGGCCGCCGTGCCTCCCGGGGCCGTCCCCCCGCCGCCCTCCGTGCCGCCCACCGCGGGCGCCGGAGGCTACGGCTACCCCGGCGGCGACGCCACGGTCCAGGCGGAGCTCTGCCCGCAGTGCCGCACCCCGCGCGAGGCGCAGGCGCCGTTCTGCGAGGAGTGCCGCTACAACTTCCTGACCCGGTCGGCGAACCCGTACGCGCCGCCGCCCCCGCCGGCCCAGGGCCTGCAGTCGGCGCCGCCGCCCCCGCCGCAGCACACCCAGCCGCCGCAGAGCTTCGACTACCACGGCTCGCGGCCGTCCCGGATCAACCGCCCGGCCGAGCCGCTGGCCCCCCAGGGCCCGCCGCAGACCTTCGGCGGCGAGGACGACTGGGTGCTCTCCCCGCCGGCCCCGGCCCCGTCCGCGCCGCCCGCCTCGCCGAACCCGTACGCCTACGAGCCCTACGAGGCGCCCGAGCCGTACGGGTCGTACGAGCACCAGGGCGCGCAGCCGGCCGCCGAGGGAGGGCCGCGGCCCGTGCCGCCGCAGCCCTCCGCGCCGGCGCCGGCCGCGGGCTGGACGGCGTACGTCGCGCCCGACCGCGAGTACTTCCTGTCGATGATGAACCGCAGCGGGCCGGAGGCCGCGGGCCTGAACCTGCCCGCCTACTCGCCGGAGCTGCAGTTCCCGCTGAGCGGCCGGCAGGTCACCATCGGCCGCCGCCGGCACAGCACGGGCGAATCGCCCGACATCGACCTCTCGCGTCCGCCGGAGGACCCGGGCGTCTCGCACCAGCACGCGATGCTGGTGCAGCAGCCCGACGGCGGCTGGGCGGTGGTCGACCAGGACTCCACCAACGGCACCACCGTCAACGGTTCCGAGGACCCGATCCAGCCCTACGTGCCGGTCGCCCTGCAGGACGGCGACCGGGTGCACGTGGGCGCCTGGACGACGATCACGGTCCGGCGGGGCTGAGGCGGGAGGCGGCCGGGCGGGGGCCGGGGGTCCTAAGCCGCCGGTCCTCGGCCGGGTGGTCTGAGACCATGGAAGCGTGATTGAGATTCCGCGCGGCACGCTTCAGGAACAGACCTTCTACGAGCAGGTCGGCGGCGAGGAGACCTTCCGGCGCCTGGTCCACCGCTTCTACGAGGGGGTGGCCGGCGACCCGCTGCTGCGGCCCATGTACCCGGAGGAGGACCTGGGCCCGGCCGAGGAGCGCCTGGTGCTGTTCCTGATGCAGTACTGGGGCGGCCCGCGCACCTACAGCGACAACCGCGGTCACCCCCGGCTGCGGATGCGGCACGCGCCGTTCACCGTGGACCGCGCCGCGCACGACGCCTGGCTGCGGCACATGCGGGAGGCGGTGGAGGAGCTGCGGCTCGCCCCCGGGCTGGAGACGCAGCTGTGGAACTACCTGACGTACGCCGCCGCCTCGATGATCAACACGGAGGGCTGACGGCGGCGCCGGGAACGGGGAAACGCACCGGGGCGGGCGGCTCAGGCCGGGGTGACCGTGAGGTCCCGCAGGCCGCCGCCCGTGCTGACGGCGATCGAGCCGTAGGGCGTGCGCAGGCGCAGCCAGCCCCGGGCCGTGAAGAGGACCGGCGGCTCGGCGGCGCCGTTGCCCGGGCGGGGTCCCCGCAGGAAGCCCAGCGACTGGGCGGCGTGCACCGCACGCAGCGGCAGCCCGGTGTCACCCAGGGTGCGGGACCAGATCTCCCGGCCTATGCGGTCGCGCTCGGCGCGGGTGCGGCGCTGCTCGGGCAGTGCCTCGTCCCGGGCGCGGAACTCCGCGACGGCCGCGGCGACCGCGCCGCGCACGGCCTCCGGGCCGGGGAAGCCCTCGACCCGCTGCCAGCCGCCGCGCGGCGGCAGGACGCCGGCCCACGGCGGGCCGGTGACGCTCTCGGGGACGCCGATCTCCACGCCGTTGCCCGGCACCGGCCGTCCGGCGTCCAGCTCGTCGGTGAGCCGGCCGGCGGAGACGGTGACGTCGAGCGGGCCGGTCTCCTCGGCCAGGCGGGCCGTGCGGACCGCGAGGACCTCGAAGGACGGCGGCCGGCCGAAGACGGCGAGAACGCCGCCGCCGGCCTGGAGCCGGACCGCGGCGGCCCGGTCGTAGTGGATCAGCCGGGCCAGGAAGGCGGCCAGGTCGGCCGCCTCCCCGGCGTCGGCGAAGCGCAGCCGCTGCGTCATGCGGCGACGGCCTCCTCGGAGCCCGTGGGCTCGGCAGGTTCGTCAGCGAATGTCTTCAGCAGATCCTTCTCCTCGGCGGTGACCCGCCGGGGCCGCCCGGAGGCGAGGTCGAAGGGGACCACGACGGTGCTGGCCCGCACGTAGACCTGCTCCGCGTCCTTGACCTCGTAGGAGACGGTCATGGAGGCGGCGCCGACCTTGGTCACCCACGTCTCGACGGTCACCGGCTCGGCACGGTGGACCAGCGGGCGGAGGTAGTCGATCTCGTGCCGGGCCACGACGGAGCCGTCGACGAAGGAGCCTTCGCCCGCCTTGAGCCGCAGTTGGTGGATGAGGTCGATCCGCGCCTCTTCGAGGTAGCGGAGGAAGACCGCGTTGTTGACATGGCCGTATGCGTCCATGTCGGACCAGCGCAGGGGGCAGGAGTACTGGTGGCGTGCCACGGTCAGCCCCGGGTGAGCTTCTTGTAGGTGGCGCGGTGCGGACGGGCCGCGTCCGGGCCGAGGCGCTCGATCTTGTTCTTCTCGTAGGACTCGAAGTTGCCCTCGAACCAGAACCACTTCGAGTTGCCCTCGTAGGCCAGGATGTGGGTGGCCACTCGGTCCAGGAACCAGCGGTCGTGGGAGACGACCACTGCGGCGCCCGGGAAGTCGAGCAGGGCGTTCTCCAGGGAGGAGAGGGTCTCGACGTCGAGGTCGTTGGTGGGCTCGTCGAGGAGGAGCAGGTTGCCGCCCTGCTTGAGGGTGAGCGCCAGGTTGAGGCGGTTGCGCTCACCGCCGGACAGGACGCCGGCCGGCTTCTGCTGGTCCGGGCCCTTGAAGCCGAACGCGGAGACGTAGGCGCGCGAGGGCATCTCGACCTGGCCGACGTTGATGTAGTCCAGCTCGTCGGAGACGACGGCCCACAGCGTCTTCTTGGGGTCGATGTTGGCGCGGCTCTGGTCGACGTAGGAGATCTTGACGGTCTCGCCGACCCGGATGGAGCCGGAGTCCGGCTTCTCCAGGCCCTGGATCATCTTGAACAGGGTCGTCTTGCCGGCGCCGTTCGGGCCGATGACGCCGACGATGCCGTTGCGCGGCAGGGTGAAGGACAGGTCGTCGATGAGGACCTTGTCGCCGAACGCCTTGGAGAGGTTGTTGACCTCGACGACGACGGAGCCCAGGCGCGGGCCCGGCGGGATCTGGATCTCCTCGAAGTCCAGCTTCCGCATCTTGTCGGCCTCGGCGGCCATCTCCTCGTAACGGGCGAGACGGGCCTTCGACTTGGCCTGGCGGCCCTTGGCGTTGGAGCGGACCCACTCCAGCTCTTCCTTGAGCCGCTTCTGGCGCTTGGCGTCCTTCTGGCCCTCGACCTTCAGACGGGCGGCCTTGTTCTCCAGGTAGGTGGAGTAGTTGCCCTCGTAGGGGTGGGCGCGGCCGCGGTCGAGCTCCAGGATCCACTCGGCGACGTTGTCGAGGAAGTACCGGTCGTGGGTGATCGCCACGACGGTGCCCGCGTACTTGGCGAGGTGCTGCTCCAGCCAGTTCACGGACTCGGCGTCGAGGTGGTTGGTGGGCTCGTCGAGCAGCAGGAGGTCGGGGGCCTCCAGCAGCAGCTTGCAGAGCGCGACGCGGCGCTTCTCGCCACCGGAGAGGTTGGTGACCTGCCAGTCGGCGGGCGGGCAGCCCAGCGCGTCCATGGCCTGCTCCAGCTGGGCGTCGAGGTCCCAGGCGTTGGCGTGGTCGAGCTCCTCCTGGAGCTTGCCCATCTCGTCGAGCAGGGCGTCCGAGTAGTCGGTCGCCATGAGCTCGGCGATCTCGTTGAAGCGGTTGAGCTTGCCCTTGACCTCCGCGACGCCGTCCTCGACGTTCTCCAGGACCGTCTTGGACTCGTCCAGCTTCGGCTCCTGCATCAGGATGCCGACGCTGTAGCCGGGCGAGAGGAAGGCGTCGCCGTTGGAGGGCTGCTCCAGGCCGGCCATGATCTTGAGGACGGTGGACTTACCGGCGCCGTTGGGGCCGACCACACCGATCTTCGCACCGGGCAGGAAGCTCAGCGTCACATCATCGAGGATGACCTTGTCGCCGTGCGCCTTGCGCGTCTTGCGCATGGTGTAGATGTACTCAGCCAAGAGAAACCGTCCGGCAATCGAGAAGGGCCAATGTGCGGCTCCGCCGCGTGAGGGCAGATACACCCCATCTTGCCGTACGGGAAGCCCTGGGCGGAAACGCGTTGCATCCCGGCGGGCCGGTGACCGGAGCGCCGCCCCGGTCACCGGTCGTGCACCGGGCGTCACGCGCCCTTACTGCCCTGCGGTGTTCTTCCGGCGGAGGAGGAAGACGGCGCCGCCGCCGACCACCATGAGCGCGATGGCGACGCCCGCGATGACGGGCGTGGCGCTGCTGCTGCCGGTGTTGGCGAGGTCACCGCCCGTGGTGGAGCCGGTGGAACCGCCGGTGGTGGCGGCCGGGGCGCTCGGCGAGGCCGAGGGGCCGCCGGTGCCGCCCGCGGCACCCGAGCCGCCGGTGGTGCCGGTCTCGGCGGTCTTGCAGTCGAGGATGCCGGAGAACGTCTTGGAGAAGCCGTTCGGACCGGTGACCGTGATCTTGTACGCCTGGTCCTCGCCGACCTTCACCAGGGTGGTCTCGGAGCCGCCGGGCTTGAGGGTGTGCTTCTTGCCGTCGAGCTCGAAGGTGAAGGGCTGGTCGCCCTTGTTGTCGGCGGTGATCTCCACGCCGCCCTTCTCACAGCTCTTCCTGGCGGTCAGGGCCGGTATCGCACCCTTGGCGGCCCAGGTGGCGGTGGCGGTGGCGGAGACGGTGCTCTCGCTGGAGCCGGCCAGGATCATCGTCTGGGTCCGGGTGTGGTCGCCGATGAAGGCGCGGCCGACGGGGACCTTGGTGGCGGCGGTCGCCTTGAGCGAGGCGGAGCCGTCGGGGGTCCCGGCCGGCACGTCGAAGTAGAGCTCCCCGCCGTTGACCGTGGAGGTCAGCGGCTTGCCGGCCTTGTCGACGACCTGCACCTTCCTGGCGGCGGCGTCCCCGGTGGGGGCGACGGTGACGCTGCCGGCGTTGGTGTGCACGGTGACCGGGCCGATGCGCTGGCCGGACTTGCCGGAGACGGCCGGCGGGGTGAGCGACAGGGACGCCTTGGGCTCCTCGACGTTCTCCGCGCTCTTGGTGAGGTAGTCCGCGAGCTTCTCGGCGGCGGGGCTCTTGGCGTCGACCTTGACGTGGTCCGAGTGGCGCCAGATGGCGACCTGGGTGCCGGCGGCCGCGGTGTTCGCGTCCAGCTTGTCGGCGCCCGCCGCCTTCGCCAGCGCGGCGAGGTCGTTGACCTGCGGGTAGGAGTGCTGCAGGATCCAGCGGATCTTCCCCGCGTCGGCGTTGTTGTGCAGGGACGACTCGCTCCAGCCCGCCTCCTTGTACTTCGCGCCGCCGACGGTGTTGGTGAGGATGTCGATGCAGTACGTCTGCAGCGTGCCGCCGCCGTCGACCTTCATCTCGAACAGGCCGGCCATGACGTCCCCGGTCTTGCGCCGGTCCTGCACGACGGCCCCGCCGCCGGCCGTGATGCGGCCGAGCGTGGCCGTCACGCCGCCCTGGTTCTGCGGCGCCTCGTCCGCGGCCGCCGGACCGGCCAGCGCGACCGTGCCGCCGAGTGCCAGACCGGACGCGAGGATCGCCGATGCAAGGCGCGCGGCGCCCCGCCCCTTTACAGAGTTCATGGATTTCCTTTCGAGGGGGCACGGCCATCACAAGATCAGGTGCAGACCACTGCGGACGCGCCCCGCCGGGCAACTCAAAACTCAGAAGCCCCCGTTGCTATGCACGGGATCCTAAGGAGCGGGCGCAACGTGATCCCCGAAGATGCGTTCGCACTACCGATCCGAATCGGAATCGTTATCGCATAGGCGTATGAGCCCTGGAATTATCGATAAATCCCCGGGACAAATGCCTCATTTCAGAGGGATGGTGCCGCCCCCGCCACGTCCCGTTCCGCCGAAGCCCTCGTCGGAACGGGGGTCGCGACGGGGGTCGCGACGGGCGTCACCGCCTGCGCCGCGGCCGGGGACACCCGACGGAATGCCGAGGTGCCACGCGCCAGATCGTGCCCGATCGACAGGGCGTCAATGTCCGCCGAGAGCCAGCGTTTTCCTTCGCGCTCCTGCTCCTGAATTCTCAACTTTCCTTGGACGATCAGAGGTTCACCGACCGTCACCGACCCGACCACATTCGCCGCCAGGGCGCGCCATGCCCACACTGTGTAAAAGCTCGTGTACGCATCCGTCCATTCCGCGCGCTCCCGGTCCCAGCGGCGTACGGTCGCCGCGAGCCGGAAGCGGGAGACCGCCGCGCCGTTCGCCGCCTCGCGGAAATCCGGCGGCGTGGCCACGTTCCCCACGACCGTCACCAGCGTCTCGTTCATCGAAAACCCCTCCCCCGTCGGCTGATGACCCCATGGTGCCCCCGATCGCCGGAGCCCGCCGGGCCCTGTGGACGGACGCCCGGTTGTGGACAACTCCGTCACCCGCAGGGGTGCATCAGCCCCCAGGGGCGCATCGCCGCGGCGGGCCGGCTACGCCTCGCCCGCCGCGATCACGAACTGCGCCCGGACCTCCCGGTACCGCAGCAGCTCGGCCGCCACCGGCTCCAGCACCCGCGCCCGGCCGCACCCGGCGGCCGCCCCGCGCAGGCGGCGTTCGGTCTCCAGCCCGTAGCCCCGCGCCGGGCCGCGCGCCGCCAGGCGGCCGCACCACGCCAGCACCGGCCCGGCGAGGCTGCCGCCCGCCAGCAGGGCGCCCGGCACCCACCACGGGCCGGCGAACTCGCCCGCCAGCAGGCCGCCCAGCCAGACCAGGCCCAGCAGCTGGAGCGCGGACAGCACCCCCTGTCCCGCCGCGATCGCCGCCCACCAGCGCGGACGCCCCGGCCTCGGCCCCGCGCCCCCGCGG
>NZ_JAIXMK010000019.1:0-20688 GCF_020328095.1 Streptomyces sichuanensis | reverse complement strand
TTTAGCGGATTTCCCCGGCGACTCCTAATCGGAGTCCGTTCCGTATTTCGGCAAGCCGAAATACATCCCGTTGAGGGGCGCTGCGGTAGTGGGGTGCTGCCGTGTGGCAACTCGGAGAACTCTACACGAGGTTCAGGGGTGCTTGCGCCGCGCCTTGCGCGTCCTCGCCGCCGGGTTGCCCGTGCGGGTCGTGCGGCGGCGCTCGTGCCGGGTGCGGGCCTCCTCGTACTCCGCCCGGTGGAGCTTCTCGCCGGGAGCCTCGATCAGGCAGCGGAAGAAGTAGGCGAGCAGGGTGCCGATGAAGCCGATCATCATCAGGCTGTGCATCGAGCGCTCCGCCGCCTCGTCCCTGGTCCCGGCGTCGGGGCGCCGCACGAACCGCTCCCACGTGCGGCGGAAGGCGATGGCACTGCATACGGCGAATCCGATGACCACCATCGCGTTGACGACGCCACCCACGTTGGCGATGGCCAGGCCCTCGTAGCCGAGGCGCAGGAGGGACGCGCCCGCCGCCGCTGCCGCCAGGGAGCCGGCCGCAACGCCGGCACGGCGCAGGGCGTAGCCGTCAGCGTGGTCGACCCACGTCGTGCCGAAGAAGCGGATCGGCTCCGGCCGGGGGCCGCTCGCCGCCTGGTGCTCGTCGCTCATGCGTCGATTATCCCGAGCAGCGGGCGGCGACGAAGTCGCTGCTGCCCGTCTTCACGTACGCGTCGGACACGTACTGGCCCGGTGCGATGCAGTCCCAGATGTCGGTCGTGCCGCACGGGCCGGAGACGGTCTCGCCCCGGCTCTGGCAGCGGATCGGCACGCTGGAGCCCTGCGGGAGGACCTTGACCAGCTCGCTGTCGGTGCTCGGACCCCGGCGGACGTTGACCTGGTGTCCCGGAGCAATCGCGTAGTACGTCATGGTGCTCTCCCCCGTGAGGTGAATGACATGCGCAGGCTAGCAACGCCCGGCACGCCTCCCGGGTCCCGCCCGCCCCATCGATTAGGCTCCGCAGGCTGCCGCCGGAAGCGGCCGAATACACGGGGGACACGGGGGTGGGGGGCATGCCGCCGCTGCGCAGTGCCGGGACGGGACCGGAAGCGGACGATCCGCAGTATGCGGGTCAGTACCGGCTGGAAGGGCGTCTCGGCTCCGGCGGCATGGGCGTGGTGCACCTGGCCCGCAGTGCCTCGGGGCTGCGGCTCGCGGTGAAGGTGGTGCACGCCGAGTACGCGGCGGACCCCGAGTTCAGGGCCCGGTTCCGGCAGGAGGTCGCGGCGGCGCGGCGGGTGAGCGGTGCGTTCACGGCCTCCGTGGTCGATGCCGACCCCGACGGCGACCGGCCCTGGATGGCCACCCTCTACATTCCCGGCCCCACGCTCTCCGAGCGCGTGAAGCGGAACGGCCCGCTGGGGGCGGACGAGCTGCGGCGGCTCGCGGCGGGGCTCGCCGAGGCGCTGCGGGACATCCACCGTGCCGGCGTCGTGCACCGGGACCTGAAGCCGAGCAACGTCCTGCTCGCCGACGACGGGCCGAAGGTCATCGACTTCGGCATCTCCCGCCCGCACGGTCTCGCCAGCGAGCTGCGTACGGAGACGGGGAAGCTGATCGGCACGCCGCCCTTCATGGCGCCGGAGCAGTTCCAGCGGCCACGCGAGGTGGGGCCGGCGGCCGATGTGTTCGCGCTGGCGTCGCTGCTGGTGCACGCGGCGACGGGGCGCGGGCCGTTCGAGTCGGAGAGTCCGTACATCGTCGCGTACCAGGTGGTGCACGACGAGCCGGATCTGACGGGCGTGCCGGACGACCTGGTGCCGCTGATTCGTTCCTGCCTGGCGAAGGAGCCGGCGGACCGGCCGACTCCCGACGAGATCATGGGCATGCTGCCGCCGTCGGTGGCTGCGGGGGCCGAAGCCGCCGCCCCGAGCGGGGCGCACCTGCCGCACGCCCGTCGGCCCCGCCCGGTCCCTGCCCGGGGCTCTGCCCCGGCGCCGGCCCCCGCCCCGGATCCGTCCCCGGCTGCGCTCTCCTCTTCTTCTCCTGCGGGTTCTTCCCCCGCGGCCTCTTCTCCTGCGGCTGCTTCTCCTGCGACCGACGCAGTCCCCCGTCGCGCCCGCCGGCGCCGTGCCCGTCGGCTCGTCGTCGCCGCGGTGGCCGTCGTGGCTCTCGGGGCGGGTGCGGCCTGGGCGGTGCGCCAGGTGGACGGTCTGACCCGGCACCCGTTGCAGACGCGCCCGAATCCCGCCGGCGCCGCCTGGCAGCCGTGGGAGACGTCGGTGCCGGCGGACGCCGCCGGGAACGGCGAGGTGCGGGCGGGCTTCTGCACGTACGCGTCCGGTGCCCTCTACTGTTCCGCGCGCGGTGTGCACGCGGCGCGGATGGACGCGGTCAGCGGCAAGGTGGCCTGGCGGCGGACGGCCACCGCACAGCGGCCCGGCGGGGGCGCGCCGAGTGCGCCCGTGGTGTCCGGCGGCCTGGTCCACGCGCTCTCGCCGGACAAGCGCGAGCTGTCGGCGCTCGACCCGGCCACGGGTGAGCCTCGCTGGACGCGGGACGTGTCGGCGTACGGCGGGCGGGTCTACCACGCGGGCGACACCGTGCTGCTGGTCGCGGCGGACGGAACGGTGACCGCCGTGGACGGGGGTACGAACCACGAGCGCTGGCGGCATCCGCTGCCCGGTGGCATCAAGCCCGTCTTCTCCTTCTACGGCAGCGGACCCGCGTACGCGGTGGCGCCCTCGTCCGACGGGCGGCGAACGACGGTGGTAGCCGTCGACGCGGTGCGGGGCACGACGCTGTGGGAGTGGACGGGGGCCGGGAATCTGACCGCCGTCGGCAACGGCCCGCACGACGTTCTCCACCTGACCGAGAGCGATTCCCACACGCGGGTGTCGGCGATCGTGCGGTACGCGCCGGGGATCGGGCGGGAGCGGCGGGTGCCGCTCTCCACTCCTCTGGAGGCCACGAGCGTCGTCTCCCGCGGCGACTCGGTCTACGTGCTGTCCGCCGACGGCGGGCTCACCGCGTTCGACGCCGGCCGGGAGGCGTCCGGCAAGGAGGCCGGTGGTTCCGTGGCGCTGTGGCGGCTCGACACCTCCGTCGCCAACGCCTCGGCTCTGGTGGCGGCGGAGGGGAACCGGTTGTACTTCTCGGCCGCCGACGGCCGGCTACTGGCCGTGGACACGGCGCAGGGCTCGTTGCTCGGGACGACCTCGCCGCGGCTGGCGCGGGCGGGGCGGGGGCTGCTGGAGCTGCTGCCGGCGCCGTTGGTGGCGGACGGGAAGGTGTTCGGGGCCGCGCCGGACGGGACCGTCTTCGCCGTGAACGCGGCCAATCCCGCCGGGTGGCGGTAGAGGACGGGCGAGGTTTTCCCGGCTGTGGGAGGGGCGGGTTCCCCCGCCCCTCCCACACCGCCTCACAGGCTGTTCAGCCGGTTCACGTCGCGCACCGCGCCCTTGTCCGCGCTCGTTGCCATGGCCGCGTACGCCTTGAGCGCCGCCGAGACCTTGCGGTCTCGGTTCGCGGGCGCGTACGTGCCGCCCAGCGCCTCGCGGCGGGCCGTCAGCTCGGCTTCGGGGACCAGCAGTTCGATGGAGCGGCCGGGGATGTCGATGCGGATGCGGTCGCCGTCCTGCACCAGCGCGATGGTGCCGCCCGCGGCGGCCTCCGGCGAGGCGTGGCCGATGGACAGGCCCGAGGTGCCGCCGGAGAAGCGGCCGTCGGTGACGAGGGCGCACGCCTTGCCCAGACCGCGGCCCTTGAGGAAGGACGTCGGGTAGAGCATTTCCTGCATGCCGGGGCCGCCGCGCGGGCCCTCGTAGCGGATGACGACGACGTCGCCCTCCTTGATGCCCTTGGAGAGGATCTTCTCCACGGCCTCGTCCTGCGATTCGCAGACGACGGCCGGGCCCTCGAAGGTCCAGATCGACTCGTCGACGCCGGCCGTCTTCACGACGCAGCCGTCGACCGCCAGGTTGCCCTTGAGGACGGCGAGGCCGCCGTCCTTGGAGTAGGCGTGCTCGACGGAGCGGATGCAGCCGCCGGCCGCGTCCACGTCGAGGGAGTCCCAGCGCTCGGACTGCGAGAAGGCGGTGGCGGAACGGACGCAGCCGGGGGCGGCGTGCCAGAGCTCGACGGCCTCGGCGGAGGGGGAGCCGCCGCGCACGTCCCAGGTCTTGAGCCACTCGGCGAGCGAGGCGGAGTGCACGGTGTGGACGTTCTCGTCGAGCATGCCGCCGCGCCAGAGCTCGCCCAGGATGGCGGGGATGCCGCCGGCGCGGTGCACGTCCTCCATGTAGTACGTGCCGCCGGGGGCGACGTTCGGGGCGACCTTGGCCAGGCACGGGACGCGGCGCGAGACGGCGTCGATGTCCGTGAGGTCGTAGTCGAGCCCGGCCTCCTGGGCGGCGGCGAGCAGGTGGAGGATCGTGTTGGTGGAGCCGCCCATGGCGATGTCGAGGGCCATGGCGTTGTCGAAGGCGGCGCGGGTGGCGATGTTGCGCGGCAGGACGGACTCGTCGTCCTGCTCGTAGTAGCGCTTGGTGATCTCGACGACCGTGCGGCCGGCGTTCTCGTAGAGGGCCTTGCGGGCGGTGTGGGTGGCGAGGACGGAGCCGTTGCCGGGCAGGGACAGGCCGATCGCCTCGGTGAGGCAGTTCATCGAGTTGGCGGTGAACATGCCGGAGCAGGAGCCGCAGGTGGGGCAGGCGTTCTCCTCGATGCGCAGGACGTCCTCGTCGGAGACGTTCTCGTTGACCGAGTCGACGATCGCGTTGATCAGGTCGAGCTTGCGGACCGTGCCGTCGACGAGCGTGGCCTGGCCGGCCTCCATGGGGCCGCCGGAGACGAAGACGACCGGGATGTTCAGGCGCATCGCGGCCATGAGCATCCCGGGCGTGATCTTGTCGCAGTTGGAGATGCAGATCAGGGCGTCGGCGCAGTGGGCCTCGACCATGTACTCGACGGAGTCGGCGATCAGGTCGCGGGAGGGCAGCGAGTAGAGCATGCCGGCGTGGCCCATGGCGATGCCGTCGTCGACGGCGATGGTGTTGAACTCGCGCGGGACGCCGCCCGCCGCCTTGATCGCGTCGGAGACGATGCGGCCGACCGGCTGGAGGTGGGTGTGGCCCGGCACGAACTCGGTGAAGCTGTTGGCCACCGCGATGATCGGCTTGCCGAAGTCCTCGCGCGCTACGCCCGCGGCCCGCAGAAGGGCTCGGGCGCCCGCCATGTTGCGGCCGTGGGTGACAGTGCGGGACCTCAGCTCGGGCATCCTGCTCCACTCCTCGAAATCCTGGTTCTGGACTTTCGAGCCTACGCCGGACGACCACGGTACGGACAGGTTTTCCGCGATGTGAGATGGATTGGGCGCTGCGCGCGCCACGGGTGGGCCTGGCCTGGGCCGGCTCCCGCGCCGGGGCTCCGGGCGTCCGGGAGTGCGCCTCCGCGGGTCAGTCGCCCGTCAGGCCGCCCGTCAAGTGGCGTTGTACCGCCGGGGCCGTCATGGCGATGACCTGTTCCAGGTCGGCCGATGCCAGGGGTTCGATCCTTATGACGTGCCGCAGCATGGCCACGCCGACCAGGTGCGCCGCCGCCAGCTCCGAGCGCAACCGGGGGTCGGGGCCCTGCAGCTGTCCGGCCACGCGGGCCATGATCCGGGTGCTGATCAGCTCGCGGAAGACCGCGGCGGCGGTTTCGTTGGCCATGGCCGAGCGGAGGATCGCGAGCACCGGTTCGCGGGTGGCCGGGGCCTCCCACACGCCGAGGACGAAGCGCGCCATCCGCTCCCCCAGGTCCTCCGGATCGCCCTCGACGAGGACCTCGGAGGCGCTGAGGGAGGGGGTGACGGCCATCTCGACGGCGGCGGCGAAGATCTTTTCCTTGGGGCCGAAGTAGTGGTGCACCAGGGCCGGGTCGACGCCGGCGGCCTTGGCCATGCCCCGGATGGACGCCTTGTCGTAGCCGTGCTCGGCGAACTCGGCGCGGGCGGCGGCGAGGATGCGTTCGCGTGCGCCGGGGCCGCCGTCCGCGTCCGTACGGGCGGGACGGCCGCGCTTGCGCGCCCGTGGGGCCGGGCCGGGCGTGCCGGGGGCCTCCGGGGTGTCCGTCATCGCCGGGGGGCACCCGTCGGGGAGGCGAGGTGCAGGCGGGTGTAGGCCAGCGCCTCGGCCAGGTCGGCCTCGCGCTCCGCGGCGGACATGGCCCGCCGGGTGTTGACCTCGATGACGACGTGGCCGTCGAAGCCGCTGACGGCGAGCCGTTCCAGCAGCTCGGCGCAGGGCTGCTTGCCGCGGCCGGGAACGAGGTGCTCGTCCTTGGCGGAGCCGTTGCCGTCGGCGAGGTGGATGTGGGCCAGCCGGTCGCCCATCCGGTCGATCATCTGCAGGGCGTCGGTGCGGGCGGTCGACGTGTGCGAGAGGTCGACGGTGAAGTGGCGGTAGTCGTCCTTGGTAACGTCCCAGTCGGGGGCGTAGGCGAGCATCTCGCGGTCGCGGTAGCGCCAGGGGTACATGTTCTCGACGGCGAAGCGCACGTCGGTCTCGTCGGCCATGCGCCAGATGCCGCGGACGAAGTCCCGGGCGTACGAGCGCTGCCAGCGGAAGGGCGGGTGCACCACGACCGTCGTCGCGCCCAGCTTCTCGGCGGCCGTGCGGGCCCGCTGGAGCTTGACCCAGGGGTCCGTGGACCAGACGCGTTGGGTGATCAGCAGACAGGGGGCGTGGATGGCCAGGATGGGCACCTGGTGATAGTCCGAGAGGCGGCGCAGCGCCTCGATGTCCTGGCTGACCGGGTCGGTCCACACCATGACCTCGACGCCGTCGTAGCCCAGGCGTGCGGCGATGTCGAAGGCCGTCGCCGTCGACTCGGGGTAGACCGATGCCGTTGACAGCGCGACCTTCGCATCCGGAATGCGCACCACTGGCTCTGTCACGAGGGACAGCGTATGCCCGCCCCTGCGGCGGCGGGCAGGTGGTCCCGCAAGCGGGGCACGCGTCACACCGTGAGGAGCACGCGCCACACCGCTGCCGGGAGCGCGCGTCGCATCGTGGCGAGCGCGCGTCACACCGCGGCGGGAAACACGCGTCACACCGTGGGGAGGTGGTCCAGGCGGCGGAGGATGACGCCCTCGCGCAGCGCCCAGGGGCAGATCTCCACCTCGTCCAGCCCGAACAGGTCCAGGGCCGCCTCGGCGACGAGCGCGCCCGCGAGCAGCTGCCTCGCCCGGCCCTCCGACACGCCGGGCAGCGCGGCGCGCTGCTTGACGGTCATGCCGGCGAGCCTGGGCACCCACTCCTCCAGGGACGTGCGGGCGAGGATCCGCTGGGTGTAGGGGCCCTCGGCGGAGCGGGCAGCGCCGGCGATCCTGGCGAGCTGTTTGAAGGTCTTGGAGGTGGCGACCACGTGGTCGGGGCGGCCGTTGCGGGTGAACTGGCCGACGTCGCGGGCGATCTCCGTGCGGACGTGGCGGCGCAGGGCCCGTACGTCCTGGGGGTCGGGCGGGTCGCCGGGGAGGGAGGCGGTGGTGAGGCGGCCGGCGCCCAGCGGGAGGGAGACGGCGACGTCGGGCTCCTCGTCGAGACCGTAGGCGACCTCCAGGGAGCCGCCACCGATGTCGAGGACGAGCAGCTTGCCGGCCGACCAGCCGAACCAGCGGCGGGCGGCGAGGAAGGTGAGCCGGGCCTCCTCGGGGCCGGAGAGCACGGACAGGGTGATGCCCGTCTCCTCCTTGACCCGGGCGAGGACGGCGTCGGCATTGGTGGCCTCGCGGATGGCGGAGGTCGCGAACGGGAGGACTTCTTCGACTCCCTTGTCCTCGGCGGCCTGCTGGGCCTCGTGGATGGCGTCGATCAGCCGCGCCACGCCGGCGTCGCTTATCGCACCGGCCTTGTCGAGCAGTTCCGCCAGGCGCAACTCGGCCTTGTGGGAGTGGGCGGGCAGGGGGCAGGCACCGGGGTGCGCGTCCACCACGAGCAGGTGGACCGTATTCGAGCCCACGTCGAGGACACCGAGTCTCATGGCCTGAACGCTACTGCCGCGGCCGGAGGCACTTAGGCTTGAGGGGTGGCGAAGACGAAGAAGGCCAAACCGGACAAAGCGCGGGACAAAGCCTCGAAGAACCAGACAAAGAGCTCCGGCAAGGCCGACGAGCTCTCTTCCAAGGTGCTCAAGAAGACCAAGGACAAGGGCGCGTCCGAGGGCGCCGTTCCGGACGAGGTCGGGCTGGATTTCGCCCGCGCCTGGGTCGAGTTCCCCGACCCCGAGGACGAGGACCAGGTCTTCCGCTGCGACCTGACGTGGCTGACGTCACGCTGGACGTGCATCTTCGGCAGCGGCTGCCAGGGCATCAAGGCCGGCCGCGCCGACGACGGCTGCTGCACGCTGGGCGCGCACTTCTCCGACGAGGAGGACGAGCAGCGGGTCGCGGGGCACGTGGCGCGGCTGACGCCGGACATGTGGCAGTTCCACGACGTGGGCACGGAGTCCGGCTGGACGCAGCTCGACGAGGACGACGGCGAGCGGCAGACGCGCCGCTGGCAGGGCTCCTGCATCTTCCAGAACCGGCCGGGCTTCGCGGGCGGTGCCGGCTGCGCGCTGCACATCCTGGCGCTCAAGGAGGGCCGCGAGCCGCTGGAGACCAAGCCGGACGTGTGCTGGCAGCTGCCGGTGCGGCGGACGTACGACTGGATCGACCGGCCCGACGACACGCAGGTGCTGCAGGTCACGATCGGTGAGTACGACCGGCGCGGCTGGGGCCCGGGCGGCCACGACCTGCACTGGTGGTGCACGTCGGCGCGGTCCGCGCACGGCGCCGGCGAGCCGGTGTACGTGTCGTACCGGGCGGAGCTGATCGAGCTGATGGGCAAGGACGGCTACGCGCAGCTGGTGAAGCTGTGCGAGGAGCGCATGGCCTCGCTGCTGCCGATGGCCCCGCACCCGGCCGACGCCCGCTGATCCCTTCCCCTTCTTCCTTCGTTCCGCCGCTCAGCCGCCCGTGCGGCTCGGTTCCGGTGTCGGCGCGGGGGCGGAGGGGGGCGGTGTGCTCGGGTGGGCCGACGACGGTGACGGCTGAGGAGCGGCGCCACAGCCCTCGATCGTCACCACGCTGCCGCCGGGCGCGACGGCCACGCGGGCGCTCCAGCGTCCCGCGGGTTCCCGGCCGTGGTCCACGTACACGGTGACCGTCACGGACCGGCCCGGGTACAGCACGCCGCCCGGCTGGCTCAGCCGCAGCCAGGGCGCGTCGGCCGACATGGACCAGCTGACCGGCTCGCCACCGCTGGCGGTCAGCTTGATGATCGTGGCCGTGCCGCTGGGCTGCGCCTCGACCGTGAGCCGGCCGGGGCCCGTCACCCGCCCGGGAGCCGCGGGCAGCGGCGCCACGCCACCTGCCACGGCCGGGGGCGTGGCGCCCGCGGCGGGCGGGGCCGCGACCGGCACCGGCCGGCCGTCGGGGCCGATCACGGCGACGGAGACGTCGGAGAAGCGGTGGCCCACCGTGGCCGGCGTCGGCGTGCCCGTGCCGGTGGAGCTGTGGGTCGGGCCCGAGGGCCCGTACGGGGCCGCGTACGGGTCGTCGTACGTGCCCTGCTGCGAGCCACCGCCCAGGCTGTCCGTCTCCGTGGCGGAGACGGAGGCGGCGCCCTGCCCTTCGGGGCCGCCCCGGTAGGCGGCCCACAGGGCCAGGATGGGCGCGGCCACGACGGTCGCGACGACGGTGGTGGTCACGGCCCGGGTGCGCAGGCGGCTGCGCCGGGCGGCACGGTCCTTGGGGGCGAGCGGGAAGCCGCCGCGGTCGAAGCGCGGGGTGGCTCGGGCGGCCGCGCGCCGGCGCTGCGGGCGTGCGCCCAGGGCGTGCGCGAGGGCGCTGTGCGCCGCGGCGCGGGGTGCTTCCAGGACGGGCAGGGCGGCGGTGGAGGCGGCCGTGCCGGGCCAGGGCTCGCCTGCGTTGGCCCGCTCGGCGGTGCGGCGGCAGTCGGCGCACTCGTCCACGTGCCGTACGAGCTCGCGCCGGAGCGCCGCACCCAGCAGGACCTCCGTCTCCCCCACGAACCGGGAGACGACCGGGCAGCGGCCGGACTCCACGACGGCCAGCGCGGTGCGGGTGCGCTCGACCTCGCAGGCGGCGCTGGAGAGCAGGGCGCGTGCGGCGTCGTGGTCGAGGCGGAGCACGGCGGCGACCTCGTGCGGGGCGAGGCCGTGCCGGACGGCCAGCTCCAGGGCCTCGCGCTGCTCGGCGGTGGTGCCGGCGGCCTCGGGCCAGGCGAGCAGCGCCAGCTCCGCGCGGGCCCGGGAGTCGGCGTCCGGAGCGGGCTCGCCGGACCGGGGGCCGGGGCCGTTGCCCGCCCCGCGCTCGGCGAGGCGGCGCAGGCACTCCCAGCGGGCCAGGGCGTACAGCCAGGCGCGGTGCGCCTCCTCGGCGGCGGGGGCGCGGTCGGTGCGGCGCTCGGCCAGCGCCAGGATCTCGCCGAGGGCGGCGACGGCGGCGTCGTGGTCGCAGAGGACGGACAGGCAGTAGGTGAACAGCCCGTCGAGGTGGGCTTCGTAGCGCTCGGGCAGGCTTTCGGCCGGGGCGGGGTGAGCGGCGGTGCCGGGCTCCTCGGCCGGGCCAGGGTGAATGGCGGTGCCGGGTCGTTCGGCCGGGCTGCGCTGAGCGGCGGTGCCGGGCTGCTCGACGAGGGTCGGCCGCTCGTCGAGGGTGGGCTGAACGGCGGTGCCCTGCCACTCAGCGGCACCGGACCGAGCGGCAGGGCCCAGCGGGGTGGCGGGACCGGACCCCGCAGCGGGGCCGGGACGGGCAGCGGTGCCTGGCCGGTCGACGACGGCGGGCGGGTCGGCAACGCCCGGCCGGTCGACGAAGCCCGGCCGGTCGACGAGAGCGGGCCGGTCGACGAAGCCCGGCTGATCGACAAGGCCGGGCCGGTCGACGACGGCGGCCGGGCTTCCCCCGGCGCTTCCGGTGTCCTCCGCCGCGCCGGGTGCGGGACGCTCGGCGTGCGGGGCGTGCTCGACGGGCTCGGCGACCGGGGGCTGGGCCGCGCGCGGCGCACGGCGGGATGCGCGGTGCGCGCCGGTGGCATGCGTGGGGGGCTCGGGCCTGCTCGTCATCATCCCGGCGACGGTAGGCGGACGGTGCGCCCTCGTCCGCCCTGCAGCCGCAGGTTTAACCCGTACGGGTGACTCTCTCCCTCAAAAGGGGACAGGAGCCACACATTCCGCACCGATGGCGGTAAACGGCGTGCACAAGCGAACGCCACCGGCCCGGCGCTGTCAGTGGCCGCCGCTACGGTGGTCCGCATGGCTGCCCGTACTTCCCGCTCGTCCGCCAAGGACCGGCCCTCCTACCGCTGCACCGAGTGCGGCTGGACCACCGCCAAGTGGCTCGGCCGCTGCCCCGAGTGCCAGGCGTGGGGCACGGTCGAGGAGTTCGGCGGCGCGCCCGCCGTGCGGACGACCGCCCCCGGCAGGGTGACCTCCGCCGCGCTGCCGATCGGGCAGGTGGACGGCCGCCAGGCCACCGCGCGCAGCACGGGCGTGGACGAGCTGGACCGCGTGCTGGGCGGCGGGCTGGTGCCCGGTGCGGTGGTGCTGCTGGCCGGCGAGCCGGGTGTCGGCAAGTCGACCCTGCTGCTGGACGTGGCCGCCAAGGCCGCCTCCGACGAGCACCGCACGCTCTATGTGACGGGTGAGGAGTCGGCGAGCCAGGTCCGGTTGCGCGCGGACCGGATCGGCGCGCTGTCGGAGCACCTCTATCTGGCCGCCGAGACGGATCTGTCCGCCGTCCTCGGGCACCTTGACTCGGTGAAGCCGTCCCTGCTGATCCTGGACTCCGTCCAGACGGTGGCCTCCCCCGAGATCGACGGCGCACCCGGCGGCATGGCCCAGGTCCGGGAGGTCGCCGGTGCGCTGATCCGGGCCTCCAAGGAACGCGGGATGTCGACGCTGCTCGTCGGGCACGTCACCAAGGACGGCGCCATCGCCGGTCCCCGTCTGCTGGAGCACCTGGTCGACGTCGTGCTGCACTTCGAGGGCGACCGGCACGCGCGCCTGCGCCTGGTGCGCGGCGTGAAGAACCGCTATGGGGCCACCGACGAGGTCGGCTGCTTCGAGCTGCACGACGAGGGCATCACCGGCCTCGCCGACCCCAGCGGCCTCTTCCTCACCCGGCGTGCCGAGCCCGTGCCCGGTACGTGCCTGACGGTGACGCTCGAGGGCCGGCGGCCGCTGGTGGCCGAGGTGCAGGCGCTGACGGTCGACTCCCAGATCCCCTCGCCCCGGCGCACCACCTCCGGCCTGGAGACGTCGCGCGTGTCGATGATGCTCGCCGTGCTGGAGCAGCGCGGCCGCATCAGCGCGCTGGGCAAGCGGGACATCTACAGCGCCACGGTGGGCGGCGTGAAGCTCTCCGAGCCGGCCGCCGACCTGGCCGTCGCGCTCGCCCTGGCCAGCGCCGCCAGCGACACCCCGCTGCCGAAGAACCTGGTGGCCATCGGCGAGGTGGGCCTGGCCGGCGAGGTCAGACGGGTCACGGGCGTGCAGCGGCGGCTGGCGGAGGCCGCCCGCCTGGGCTTCACGCACGCCCTGGTGCCGGCCGATCCCGGCAAGGTGCCCAGCGGCATGCGCGTCCTGGAGGTCGCGGACATCGGCGAGGCGCTCCGGGTGCTGCCCGGACGCCCCCAGCGCGAGAAGCGCGCCGGGAGCGGGCGGCAGGCGTTGGCCGGAGCCCGACCTGAGGAGAGCTGAGGACAGCCCCCTAATAGGCTGGGCGCCAGTAGACTTTGCCCTGGTCCCGCCCGTACGTACACACCGTCGTACGCGACGCACACGGCGTGCACGACGGCGTACGCGACAGCAAGGGCGGCCCGCGGCACCGTTGACCTTGCGACCGGAGGAGTGCAGTGGCAGCCAACGACCGGGCATCGGGCCCCGGCAAGGCCGGAAGCGGCTCCGGTGGCTCCGGGGTCGACGGGCTGATGCGCGCCTCGCTGAGCGCCGTCGCGCCCGGCACGGCCCTGCGCGACGGCCTGGAGCGCGTCCTGCGCGGCAACACGGGCGGGCTCATCGTCCTCGGCATGGACAAGACCGTCGAGCAGATGTGCACCGGCGGATTCGTCCTCGACGTCGAGTTCACCGCGACCCGCCTGCGCGAGCTGTGCAAGCTGGACGGCGCCCTGATCATCGACAAGGACATCTCCAAGATCGTGCGGGCGGGCGTCCAGCTCTACCCGGACGCGTCGATCCCCACCGAGGAGACCGGCACCCGGCACCGCACGGCGCAGCGCGCGTCGATCCAGTCCGGCTTCCCCGTCGTCTCCGTCAGCCAGTCGATGCGGCTCATCGCGCTGTACGTGGGCGGCGAGCGCCGCGTCCTGGAGGAGTCGGGCGCGATCCTCTCCCGCGCCAACCAGGCGCTGGCGACCCTGGAGCGCTACAAGCTCCGCCTGGACGAGGTCGCGGGCACCCTCTCCGCCCTGGAGATCGAGGACCTGGTCACCGTCCGCGACGTCACTGCCGTCTCGCAGCGGCTGGAGATGGTGCGCCGCATCGCCACCGAGATCGCGGAGTACGTGGTCGAGCTGGGCACCGACGGGCGTCTGCTCTCGCTGCAGCTGGACGAGTTGATCGCCGGTGTGGAGCCGGAGCGCGAGCTGGTCGTGCGGGACTACGTCCCCGAGCCGACCGCCAAGCGCACCCGCACGGTCGCCGAGGCCCTCTCCGAGCTGGACTCGCTCACCCACGCCGAGCTGCTGGAACTCCCCATCGTGGCACGGGCCCTGGGCTACAGCGGTTCCCCGGAGACGCTGGACTCGGCGGTCTCGCCGCGCGGCTACCGCCTGCTGGCGAAGGTGCCGCGACTGCCCGGCGCCATCATCGAGCGGCTCGTCGACCACTTCGGCGGCCTGCAGAAGCTCCTGGCCGCCAGCGTCGACGACCTGCAGACGGTCGACGGCGTCGGCGAGGCCCGCGCCCGCTCGGTCCGTGAGGGCCTCTCGCGCCTCGCGGAGTCCTCGATCCTCGAACGGTACGTCTGAGTCCGGACACCTCCGGATATGACACCTCCGGATATGGGTGAGGGCCCCGCGTGCGGGGCCCTCACCCATATCCGTCTCCCGTGCGGCGTCAGCCCTTCTCCAGCACGAACTCCGTGCGCTCGGTGACGCCCGCGACCTTCACCTCGACCCGGTACGTGCCCGGCGCGGCGGCGGGGCTGCCGGCGGGGGTCGCGCAGTGCGGGACGCTGCGCTTGCGGTCCCACTCCAGCGTGCGCTTCGTCTCGCCCGAGCCCGGCACCTCGAAGTGGACCGCGCCCGTGCCGCGCGGGCAGTCGTCGGAGGCCCACACGTGCTCCTCGCCCTTGCTGTCGGTGATCTTCAGCAGGGCGGCGGTGGCGCCGAAGTTCACCTTGCAGGCGCTGCCACCGGAGTTCTGCACGACGAGCTCGAACTTGGGCTTCTCGCCGGGCCCGTAGGACGCCTTGACGCTGCGCACCGACACCTTCACCGCTCCCGCGGTGCAGTCGGGCAGCGTCGATCCGGCCGCGACCGGCTTGCCGTCCCCGCTGACCGCCAGCCCGGCACCGCCGCCGAAGCCGCCGGCCGCAGCACCCGCGCCGCCGGCTCCGCCGCCCGTACCGGCGCCACCGGCCGAGCCGCCGCCCGTACCGCCGCCGGACGTGCCGTCGCTGCCGCCGTTGCGCGAATCGTCGCGCCCGCCCGGGCGTTGGCCGCTGTGCGGGCCCGAGGGTGTCGGGCCGGGCGTGATGGTGGTCTCCGCCGGGCTGTTGGAGCCCTCGCTCTGGGAGCCCTCGGAGCCGTCACCGCCCCCCATCGTGAGCAGCCACACGGCCAGCAGTACGAGGAGGCCGAGCAGGCCAATGGCAACTGCCCTCCGCCGCCAGTAGATGGAGGAGGGAAGCGGCCCGATCGGATTGCGCAGAGATCCCACGCGAAGACTCTACGAGAGAACCGCGGGGGCACCAGCCAGTACCCGCCGTAGGAGTGCCTACTTTTCTCATCATCTGCCCGCAAGCAGGACTGTTGGCGCACCGGGAGCGCTCGTCGGCGGCGGCGTCCATGTGCACGGCCATGCGACGCGTGTGCGGTGGCCGGACGGCGGTTTCAGGCCGAAAGCGGGCGCGGCCACTCGGTCTTGTGCCCGAAACCACGGCCGTTGTCGACGAGACGCAGCCATGTCGGGCGCAACTCCCACAATTCGGCACGCTCCATGGCCTGCCGGAGCCGTTCGCTCTCTTCCACATAGGGGAAGCGGGCGCTGTACGCCCGCCATGCCGCGGCGCGTTCGGCGCCGTCCAGCAGGCGGCAGGCGCCACGGCCCTGAACTCCCGTCAGGGCGGTCCACTGCTGGCCGTCGCGCTGCGCGGTGAAGGCGACGCGCGCGTCGCCGGAGAGGAGGGCGCGGCCATGCCGGGTGCCGGTGGAGGTGACGAAGACGAGCACGGGTACGGGCAGGGGTACGAGCACGGGCTCGGGCTCTGGCTCTGGCTCGTGGGTCGTCGCTCGGGCGTCCGGCTGCCGGCCCGCCTCTGACTGCCGGCCCGCCTCCGGCTGCCGGTCGGCGACCGCGTAGAGCACCGCGCACGCCTGCGGGCCGTCCTCGTCCGCGTAGGCCAGGGTCAGGGTGGTGTGCGCGTCGAGGGCCGCCCGGATCTGCGGCGGGAGCGTCTCCGTCGGGGTCATGCGATCAGCGTAGGCGGGCCGACGCGGGGCCGGTGCGTTTCCCCGCTCCGCGCGGGCGTGCCAGGATCGGTGGTGCCATGACTGCGATGCCTGACACCACGCCCCAGACGTCCACTCTCCTCCACGCCCCGGTGATCGACTGGTTCGGGGTGCACGCCCGGGACCTGCCCTGGCGACGCCCGGAGGCCGGGCCCTGGGGGGTGATGGTCAGCGAGTTCATGCTGCAGCAGACCCCGGTGAACCGGGTGCTGCCGATGTACGAGCAGTGGCTGGCCCGCTGGCCGCGCCCGGCCGACCTGGCGGCCGAGCCGCCGGGCGAGGCGGTCCGCGCGTGGGGGCGCCTGGGCTACCCGCGCCGCGCCCTGCGGCTGCACGCCGCCGCGACGGCGATCACCGAGCGGCACGGCGGCGAGGTCCCGGAGGACCACGCCAAGCTGCTGGCGCTGCCGGGGGTCGGCGAGTACACGGCCGCGGCGGTGGCGTCGTTCGCGTACGGCCAGCGTCACGCGGTGCTCGACACCAACGTCCGTCGCGTGTTCGCGCGGGCGGTCAGCGGCACCCAGTACCCGCCGAACGCCACGACGGCCGCCGAGCGCAGGCTCGCCCGGGCGCTGCTGCCCGCGGACGAGGCGGTCGCCGCGCGCTGGGCCGCGGCCACGATGGAACTGGGGGCGCTGGTCTGCACGGCCCGTACGCCGGGGTGCGGCCGGTGCCCGATCGCCGGCGAGTGCGCGTGGCTGGCGGCCGGGTCGCCGGAGCACGACGGCCCGCCGCGCCGGGGCCAGACCTATGCGGGAACGGACCGGCAGGTGCGCGGCAAGCTGCTGGCGGTGCTGCGCGAGGCGGTCACCCCCGTGCCGCAGGCGGCCCTGGACGCGGTGTGGCACGAGCCGGTGCAGCGGGCGCGGGCGCTGGACGGGCTGGTCGCCGACGGCCTGGTCGAGCCGCTGGCCGACGGCTGCTACCGGCTGCCGCTCACCTGACCCTCACGTTCCCGACCCTCACGTTCTGCCGGGCCGCCCGCCGACCCCGGCCGGAGGCGGTACACAGCCCGCTCACGGAGTCGTCACAAAGAACGTCACGAACGGCCGCCCCACAACGTTGTCAGGTCCTCAACGAAACGGACAGAGCCACTCTTTCCCCGATCTATCCTTCGGGCTGTTACACAACCTATGGACAGCTGTGCACCAGCCGAAGGGCTGGTGCACATCACGTCGCAACAGCTCCTCCGTAGCGTCCTACCCGTGCTGGACGACTGCCAGCGTCGCGGGGAACGCAAAGCGGGAATGGAGGCTGCGAGTATGGCCAGCAGCGGCAAGGTTCTGGACTTCGAAGAGTACGTGCGCAACCGTCAGGACGCCCTCCTGCGCAGCGCCCGGCGCCTCGTCCCGGACCCCATCGACGCGCAGGACCTCCTCCAGACCGCCCTCGTCCGCACCTACGGCCGCTGGGAGGGCATAGCGGACAAGTCGCTGGCCGACGCCTACCTCCGCCGCGTCATGATCAACACGCGGACCGAGTGGTGGCGCGCCCGCAAGCTCGACGAGGTGCCCACCGAGCAACTCCCCGACGCCAGCGTCGAGGACGGCACCGAGCAGCACGCCGACCGCGCCCTGCTCATGGACGTCCTCGGCGTCCTCGCACCCAAGCAGCGCAGCGTCGTCGTCCTGCGACACTGGGAGCAGATGAGCACGGAGGAGACGGCGGAGGCGCTCGGCATGTCGACCGGCACGGTCAAGAGCACGCTGCACCGGGCCCTGGCGCGGCTCCGGCAGGAGCTGGAGAGCCGGGACCTGGACTTCCACGCCCTTGAGCGCGTCGAGCGGGGGCGGGAACGGTGCGCGGCCTGATCAAGGCTGCCGGGATCAAACCGGCGCTGATCACCGGTGGCGCGGTCTCCGCACTGGCCGCGACCGCCGGTCTTCTGCTTGCCGGATGCGGTGCCAGCAGCGAGGGCGTCCGCAAGGAGGGGCCCGCGGAGACCCAGGCGGCGGCGAAGGCCGCCACCCGTGAGCCCTCGGCGACGGCCACCTCGGCGCAGGGCAAGGTCGACGCCGTCAAGATGATCAAGGCCGACCCCAGGGTCAGCGACCAGATCAAGAAGAACCTCAAGCCCTGCGTGAAGGACCACTACCCCGTCGACGTCATCTACGGGCCGCTCACCGGGGCCGCCCGCTCCGACATCGTGGTGAACGTCCTGACGTGCGGCGACTCCATCGGCATCGGCTCGTATGTGTACCGTCCCAAGGGTGACGCGTACGAGAATGTGTTCGCGGCCGAGCAGTCCCCCGTCTATGCCGACATCGACCGGCGCGACCTGGTGATCACCAAGCAGGTCTACGCACCGGGCGATGCCGTCTGCTGTGCGTCGGGGGAAGATGTCCTGACCTACCACTGGTCGGACGGCGCCTTCCAGGAGTCCGGCCGCACGCACACCGACTACGGCAAGGTCGGCAACAAGGGAACGGAGGGCTGAGGGCAGCGTGGCGGATACGCATGTGCTCTTCGTCGAGGACGACGACGTCATCCGGGAGGCCACCCAGCTCGCGCTGGAGCGCGACGGCTTCGCGGTGACCGCGGTGCCCGACGGGCTGCTGGGGCTGGAGAGCTTCCGGGCCCGGCGGCCGGACATCGCGCTGCTCGACGTCATGGTTCCGGGCCTGGACGGCGTCAGCCTGTGCCGCCGGATCCGCGACGAGTCGACCGTTCCCGTGATCATGCTGTCGGCCCGCGCCGACTCCATCGACGTCGTCCTCGGTCTGGAGGCCGGCGCCGACGACTACGTCACCAAGCCCTTCGACGGCGCCGTGCTCGTCGCCCGCATACGGGCCGTCCTGCGCCGCTTCGGACACGCCAGCGGTGCGGCCGGCGGCGCCGAGGAGTCCGAGGCGATCGAGGGCGGCGTGCTGCGCTTCGGCGACCTGGAGGTCGACACCGAGGGCATGGAGGTCCGCAAGGCCGGCACGCCCGTCGCCCTCACCCCCACCGAGATGCGGCTCCTGCTGGAGTTCTCCGCCGCGCCCGGCACCGTGCTCTCCCGCGACCGCCTCCTGGAGCGGGTCTGGGACTACGGCTGGGGCGGCGACACCCGCGTCGTCGACGTCCACGTGCAGCGCCTGCGCGGCAAGATCGGCCAGGACCGCATCGAGACCGTCCGCGGCTTCGGCTACAAGCTCCGGGGCTGACCGGCCGTGCCGGTGAGAAGCATGGTCGCACCGTGGTGAAGCTCGCCCTCCGCACTGGTCTGCGCTGGAAGGTCAGCCTGGCCATCGCGGCCGTCGGCGCGCTCGTCGCCGTCGCTCTCAGCCTCGTCGTCCACAACGCGGCCCGCGTCTCCATGCTCAACAGCAGCCGCGACCAGATGGACGACCGCGTCCAGATCGCCCAGCGCTACTACGAGTCCACCGGCGGCAAGCTGATGCTGCGCGCCAAGGTGGACGACCCCACGCTGCCCAAGCCGCTCCGCGACGCCGCCGACCTGGGCCTGCGCGCCACCTACCTGCAGGACAGCGGCAACGGGGCCCCCGAGGTCTGGGCCTCCACACCGCTGCGCAACGGCAAGATCCTCTCCATCCACACCCGCTTCAAGGACCGCTACGACATCCTCAACGACCTCGACCGGGCCCTGATCATCGGCTCCGTCTCGGTCGTCCTGGGCGGCTGCGCCCTGGGCATCCTCGTCGGCGGCCAGCTCTCGCGCCGCCTGCGCAAGGCCGCCACCGCCGCCCGCAAGCTCGCGGACGGCGACCCCGACGTGCGCGTCCGCGACGCCATCGGCGGCCGCGTGCGCGACGAGACGGACGACCTGGCCCGCGCCGTGGACGGCATGGCCGAGGCGCTGCGCGACCGGCTGGAGGCCGAGCGCCGCGTCACCGCCGACATCGCCCACGAGCTGCGCACCCCCGTCACCGGCCTGCTGACCGCGGCGGAGCTGCTGCCGCCGGGCCGCCCCACCGAGCTCGTACGGGACCGGGCCCAGGCCATGCGCACCCTGGTCGAGGACGTCCTGGAGGTCGCCCGGCTGGACAGCTTCGCCGAGCGCGCCGAGATGCAGGACATCGAGCTCGGCGAATTCGTGCAGCGCCGGGTGCGGTCGGTGGCCCCGGAGGCCCGGGTCAGGATCGTCCGCAGCGCCTACGTCTCCACCGACCCGCGCCGGCTCGAACGCATCCTCGGCAACCTCCTCGCCAACGCCGCCAAGCACGGCCGGGGCGAGATCGAGGTCACGGTCGAGGGGCGGGTGCTGCGCGTGCGCGACCACGGCCCCGGCTTCCCGGAGGAACTGCTCAAGGAGGGGCCGAGCCGCTTCCGCACGGGCAGCAAGGACCGCGCGGGCAAGGGCCACGGCCTGGGCCTGACCATCGCCGCGGGCCAGGCCCGCGTGCTCGGCGCCCGCCTCACCTTCCGCAACGCCGACCCGGAGCTGGAGGACGGCACCGGCGCCATCGCGGTCCTGTGGCTCCCGGAGTCGTCCCCGACGCGCACGGGCAGCTTCCCGATCATCCAGGTGCCGGACTAGGGCCGGGCGCCGGCCGGAGGTGCGGGGTCACATCGGGTCGACGCACTCGCCCCAGTCCTTGCCGACGTCCAGCTGCTCGCGCTGCTGGGTCAGCGAGAACCAGTTGCCGGAGTCGTCGCGCAGGATGGCCTCGGTGCCGTACGGGCGGTCCTGCGGCTCCTGGAGGAACTCGACGCCCTTGGCCTTGAGCGCCTCGTAGTCCCGGCGGACGTCGTCGGTGCTGAGCACTCCGGCGCCCAGCACGCCCTTGGCGACGAGCTTCTTCACGGCCTCCGCCGACTCGGGGTCCAGGCCCGGCGGCCCGGGGACCATCAGCGTCAGCTCCACGTCCGGCTGGTCCTTGGCGCCGACGGTGAGCCAGCGCATGCCCTTTTCGCCGCCCACGGTCATGTCCGTGCGGATCTCAAGGCCGAGCTTGTCCGTGTAGAAGTCCTTCGCCCGGTCCTGGTCGAGGACCCAGACGGTGGTGATGGCAATTCCCTTGATCATGA
>NZ_JAIXMK010000189.1:0-333 GCF_020328095.1 Streptomyces sichuanensis | reverse complement strand
CGCACCGCCTGCGGCGGCTGGCGCTGCCGCGCCGACGGCTGCGCCGGGTGTGCCCGCTGCGTCCGCCGACCTGACCAAACCCCGTCCGTCGCACGCCGCGGCTGCCCCCTCCACGGCACCTGACGCTGCCGCACCGACCACCCCCACCAGGCCCGAGGCACCCGCCACGGCGCCCCGCCCCGCCCCACCGGGCGCAGCGCCGTCCGCGGGCGCTGCCGGCGGCGCCTCCGCCTCCACCGGGGCGATCGCCCCGCAGCCGACGCCCGTCGCGTCGCCCGCGCAGGGCGCGCCGTCCGCAGGCGCAGCCAACGCAGCCAGCCAGCACGCCGCCGG
>NZ_JAIXMK010000188.1:0-11534 GCF_020328095.1 Streptomyces sichuanensis | reverse complement strand
CCGCCCCGCAGTCCGTCCCGGCCGGGGGCACTGTCCCGCAGCCGATGCCCGGCGCGCCGTCCGCAGGCGCAGCCAGCGGAGCCGGCCAGCACCCCGCCGGGGCGTCCGCCCCCGCCGGGGCCACTGTCCCGCAGTCGACGCCGGTCGCGTCGCCCGCGCAGGGCGGGCCGTCCGCAGGCGGAGCCAGCGGAGCCGGCCGGCACCCCGCCGGTGCCTCGGCCTCTGCCGGGGCGACGGCCCCGCAGTCCGTCCCGGCCGGGGGCACCGTCCCCCAGCCGATGCCCGGCGCGCCGTCCGCAGGCGCAGCCAGCGGAGCCGACCGGCACCCCGCCGGAGCCTCCGCCCCCGCCGGGGCGATCGCCCCGCAGCCGGGATCCGCCGCATCCGCCGCGCCCGCTGCCTCCGCCCACGGCGGAGCCGGTTGGCAGGCTGCCGCCGGGGCCTTCGGCCCCACCGGCTCGGTGACCGCTCAGCAGCCGGTGCTGCCCGCGTCGGGGGCGGCCGGTGGGGGGACGTCGGCGCGGGCCGGGAGCCGGGTGCTCGTGTGGGTGGCCGTCGGGCTGGCGGCGTTTCTCGTCGGGGGCGTCGGCACCGCCGGCGTCATGTTCGTGCAGCAGCGCGACGGCAAGGAGGATGCCAAGAACACGGCCCCCTCCGCCTCGCCGCAGGCCCCGCAGCAGGGGCCGGCGCCCTCCGGAGCCCCCTCGGGCTCACCGGCCCCGTCCGCCTCGGCCTCCGCCTCCGCCTCCGCCTCCAGGATCGGCCCGCCCGGGGGCGAGCTCCCCAAGGGCTACCAGCGGATGACCTCCCCCGAGGGCTTCTCCCTCGCGCTGCCCGAGTACTGGCAGCGCGAGAACCGCGGCAACAACCAGATCGACTACCACGGCCCCACCGGCCCCGGTCAGATCCGCATCGGCATCGGGCCGAGCGGCGGCAAGTCGTCGTACGACCACTTCCGGGAGATGGAGAAGCAGGTCTCCGCGCAGGACGAGTACCGGAAGCTCCAGATGACGGCCAACACCTTCCTGGGCCGCCCGGGCGCCCTGTGGGAGTGGACCTGGAAGGACAAGAACGGCGAGGTCATGCACGCCCTGAACCAGGCGTACGTGGATGAGAGCGGTAAGGAGTACGCCATCATGTTCTCCGAGCGCGAGCGCCTCTACCCGGAGGCCCGCAAGATCTTCGACACCGCCCTGCAGTTCTGGTGGGTCGGCCCGTACGACTGGAGCTAGGCACCCCCGGCCCGCGCACGGCAGCGGGCCGGAACGGACGGGAGCGGACGGGAGCGGAAGGGGAACGGCGGTCGCCGACCTTCCGTTCCCTTCCGGCTCATAGACTCGGCGACGACCAGTCCCTCGCCGAACGGGAGAGCCGCCGTGACCGAGTCCCCTACCGAACACAGTGCTGATGTGATCGTCGTCGGGGCCGGCCCGTCCGGCTCCACGACCGCGTACTACCTGGCCAAGGCCGGCCTCGACGTCCTCCTCCTGGAGAAGACGGCCTTCCCGCGCGAGAAGGTCTGCGGCGACGGCCTCACCCCGCGCGCCACCAAGCAGCTCGTGGCCATGGGCATCGACGTCTCCGAGGAAGCCGGCTGGCTGCGCAACAAGGGCCTGCGCATCATCGGCGGCGGCGTCCGCCTGGAGCTCGACTGGCCGGAGCTGGCCTCCTTCCCCGACTACGGCCTGGTCCGCAAGCGCGACGACTTCGACGAGCAGCTCGCCCAGCAGGCCGTGAAGGCAGGCGCCCGGCTGTACGAGCGCTGCAACGTCGGCACCCCCGTCGTCGACGACCGCACCGGCCGCATCACCGGCGTCGAGGCGAAGCTGGGCGAGGAGAAGACCCCGGTCACCTTCCACGCGCCGCTCGTCGTCGCCGCCGACGGCAACTCCTCCCGGCTCTCCCTCGGCATGGGCCTGCACCGCCGCGAGGACCGCCCCATGGGCGTGGCCGTGCGGACGTACTTCACCTCCCCGCGCCACGACGACGACTACCTGGAGTCCTGGCTGGAGCTGTGGGACCGGCGCGGGCCCCAGGACCGGCTGCTCCCGGGCTACGGCTGGATCTTCGGCATGGGCGACGGCACGAGCAACGTCGGCCTCGGCGTCCTGAACACCTCCGCCTCCTTCAAGGAGCTGGACTGGCGGGAGGTCCTCAAGGCGTGGTGCGCCTCGATGCCGGAGGAGTGGGGCTACACCCCGGAGAACATGACCGGCCCCATCCGCGGCGCCGCCCTGCCCATGGCCTTCAACCGCCAGCCGCACTACACCCGCGGCCTGCTGCTGGTCGGCGACGCGGGCGGGCTCGTCAACCCGTTCAACGGCGAGGGAATCGCCTATGCGATGGAGTCCGGGCAGCTCGCCGCCGACGTGATCGTCCAGGCCCACGCCCGCGCCTCGCACGCCCAGCGGGAGCTGGCCCTCCAGCGCTACCCGAAGGTCCTCAAGGACACCTACGGCGGCTACTACACGCTCGGCCGGGCGTTCGTGAAGCTCATCGGCAACCCGAAGATCATGAAGCTGGCGGCCGACCGCGGGCTGACCCACCCGCTGCTGATGAAGTTCACGCTGAAGATGCTGGCCAACCTGACCGACCCGACCGGCGGCGACGCGATGGACCGCATCATCAACGGCCTGACCAAGGTGGCCCCGCGCTCGTAGCCACGGTCGTGGCCGGCTCGTAGCCGCACTCGTGGGGGTGCTTCGGACCCCCACGAACCGATTCACCCTTTCGAGTAGCTTTCGCGCCGTTTCGGCGTGTTGGCTTTACGGAAGTAATGGGGGGAGTCCAGTTCCGTTTGGGTGCGGAACGGGCTCGTGGTGAAGGACCTGTGAGGGCCCCGTACCCCGCCCGTCGCGCGAACGCCCCCGCGCGGCGGGCGGCCTCATGAGTGCCAGTCCCCCCGCCGCCTGCGCACTCGTGGCCCGGCCGGCCCTTGCGCGGCCCGAGGGATTCGACCTCTGCCGAAGGGGTTTGCCCCGCAGCCCGGCCGCGCCGCAGACTCCACGTACCGGCACAGGGGGGACCGGGTGCCCGTGGACAACGGGGGTGGGCACCCGGCATGCCGAAGGGCCGCCGTCCCGAGCGGGGGGAACGGCGGCCCTTCCGTGTTCGTGTGCGCCGGGGCGCACCGCGCGTCACATGACGCGGACGGCACCCGTGGGCGGGGAGTAGCTCATGCTGCGCTCGACGATGCCCGTGCTCGGGTTCTGCGCGCCGATGAACTTGCCGCCGCCGACGTAGACGGCGACGTGGTACGCGCTGCCCACGGAGCCCCAGTAGAGGATGTCCCCGACCTTGAGGTTGGAGGTCGACACCTGGGTGCCGGCGGTCGACTGGTCCTGCGAGACGCGCGGCAGGTCGATGCCGATCTGGCTGTAGGCAGCCATGACCAGGCCCGAGCAGTCGTAGGAGGACGGGCCGGTGGAGCCCATCACGTACGCCTTGCCGACCTGGGCGCGCAGGAAGTCGACCAGCGTCGCGGCGCTGCCCGTGGCGGTGGAGGAGGACGAGGAGGAGCCCGAGGTGGACTTCGTGCCCAGGGAGCCGCGCTCGCTGTCGCGCGAGGCGCGGGCCTCGTCGGCCTCGCGCTTCTCCTTGGCCTTGCGCTCGGCCTCGGCCTTGCGCTCGGCCTCTTCCTTCGCCTTCTTGGCGTCGGCCTTGGCCTGGTCGAGGGCGTCCTCGACCTGTGCGCGGACCTGGTAGTCCACAGCGGTCTGCTGCGTGGCGACCGCGCTCTGCGCGATGGAGGCGGAGAGCTCCGCGTTGAACGCGGGCATCTCCGCAGTCGCCTCGGTGGGCTTCTCGGCGGTGGTGGCGGAAGCGGTGCCGGCCACGGCCAGGGTGCTGAGGACGCCACCGGCAACACCCGTGCGGACGACCCACGACTGGGTCGCGGGGCGACGGGGCTTCCGGTGGCTGGTTATGTGCGCGTTCGGGGACATGGACAACGGACTATCAGGCCGCGCAGGTTGAGTTCAAGATAAGTGACGTGCGTCACAATTGGCGTGGACGCGCCCAGAATCCGGGCCTCCGGGTCACGAGGGGGTCACGGCGCACGGTCCGGCCGGGAGGGCGATCAAGCGCCTCATCACGGCATTTGACGGTCGGTCGGCTGCCGAGCGGACGTCTTATCACCTTTATGGTCCGCGCGTCGAGGCTACCCAGGAAAACCGGACCCTGAACCTCTCGGCGCGTGGCGGAACTCACGCAACGCCCGTCCCGTACGGGTCCGGGCCCTCCCGCTGCCGGAGGTGCCCGGCGGACGGCCGCCACCCCAGGGGGCGGCCCTCCTTTATCAGTTGACGGATGATCGCACCAATTTGCCAGAACGCGCCATGGCTTGATAATGCCTCACCCGCTCGCGACCCCCTCCGACCAGCATCGGGGCCTCGGAATGTCACCTCTAGTGATCACTCAACCGCTTCGCGTATGAAGATCACCGCTCATCCGGCTTGATGATCGTTCGTCAGGTGGTGGAGATCACAAACGTGGTCGTGTTCGCCGTGTCGCAGATCACAGACCGACGGGCATAGGATGCAGTCGAACCGGGCTTGTGAACTGCCTCACATGCTGGTGATCTTCGCGCCACCCCGCGGAGCCGGCCGGCTCGCCGGCGAGGGGCGGTGACACGCCGCAGGGCCCGGTCAGCCAGCAGTCAGCGTCGACAGACTGGAAGGAGCGAGGAGCGGTGAACGCCTACGCGCCCATCCTCGTACTGGGAGCCCTCGGTGCAGGCTTCGCGATCTTTTCCGTGGTCATGGCATCGATCATCGGCCCCAAGCGGTACAACCGCGCCAAGCTAGAGGCGTACGAATGCGGCATCGAGCCGACCCCGCACCCGGCCGGTGGCGGTCGCTTCCCGATCAAGTACTACCTGACGGCGATGCTCTTCATCGTCTTCGACATCGAGATCGTCTTCCTCTACCCCTGGGCCGTCACCTTCGACTCCCTGGGGTTGTTCGGGCTCGTGGAGATGCTCCTCTTCGTGCTCACCGTTTTCGTCGCCTACGCCTACGTATGGCGTCGCGGCGGCCTGGAATGGGACTAGGGGGCGCGCCGACATGGGACTAGAGGAGAAGCTGCCCAGCGGCTTTCTGCTGACCACCGTCGAACAGGCCGCGGGATGGGTGCGCAAGGCGTCCGTCTTCCCGGCCACCTTCGGCCTCGCCTGCTGCGCCATCGAGATGATGACCACCGGCGCCGGCCGCTACGACCTCGCCCGCTTCGGCATGGAGGTCTTCCGCGGCTCGCCCCGCCAGGCCGATCTGATGATCGTCGCGGGCCGGGTCAGCCAGAAGATGGCGCCCGTGCTGCGGCAGGTCTACGACCAGATGCCGAACCCCAAGTGGGTGATCTCCATGGGCGTCTGCGCGTCCAGCGGCGGCATGTTCAACAACTACGCGATCGTGCAGGGCGTCGACCACATCGTGCCGGTCGACATCTACCTGCCCGGCTGTCCGCCCCGGCCCGAGATGCTCCTGGACGCGATCCTCAAGCTGCACAAGAAGATCCAGTCCGAGAAGCTCGGCGCCCACCGCGAGGAGGCCGAGCGCGAGGCGGAGCAGGCGGCGCTCAAGGCCCTGCCGCTGATCGAGATGAAGGGGCTGCTCCGATGAGCGAGCACGAAGGCACCCCGGCCGATCAGGTCCCCGCCCAGCGGGAGGAGTCCGGCGAGGTCATCGGCGTCCGCCGCGGCATGTTCGGCGCCAACAACGGCGGCGACACCACCGGCTACGGCCGGCTCGTCCGCACCGTACGGCTGCCCGGCAGCACCGCCCGGCCCTACGGCGGCTGGTTCGACGAGGTGGCCGACGAGCTGGAGGGCGCCCTGGAGGAGCAGGGACTGCTCCCGGAGAACGCGATCGAGAAGACCGTCGTGGACCGCGGCGAGCTCACCTTCCACATCGCCCGCGAGCACCTGCCGCTCGTCGCCCGCACCCTGCGCGACGACCCCGCGCTCCGCTTCGAGCTGTGCACGGGCGTGAGCGGAGTGCACTTCCCCGGCACCGCGTCGGACCAGCACGTGGGCCGCGAGCTGCACGCCGTCTACCACCTGCGCTCGATCACCCACAACCGGCTGATCAGGCTGGAGGTGAGCGCCCCCGACACCGACCCGCACATCCCGTCGATCGTCGGCGTCTACCCGACCAACGACTGGCACGAGCGCGAGACCTACGACTTCTTCGGCATCGTCTTCGACGGCCACCCGGCGCTCACGCGGATCATGATGCCCGACGACTGGCAGGGCTTCCCGCAGCGCAAGGACTACCCCCTCGGCGGCATCCCCGTCGAGTACAAGGGCGCCCAGATCCCGGCTCCGGACCAGCGGAGGTCGTACAGCTGATGTCCACCCCCTCCACCCCGCACGAAGCCCCCGCCGGCCGCCGCGAGACCACCGAGGGCACCGTCTACACCGTCACCGGCGGCGACTGGGACGAGATCGCCTCGGCCGCCAAGCAGGCCGACGACGAGCGCATCGTCGTGAACATGGGCCCCCAGCACCCCTCCACCCACGGAGTGCTCCGGCTCATCCTGGAGATCGACGGCGAGACGGTCACCGAGGCCCGCTGCGGCATCGGCTACCTCCACACCGGCATCGAGAAGAACCTCGAATTCCGGAACTGGACCCAGGGCACCACGTTCGTGACGCGCATGGACTACCTGACGCCGTTCTTCAACGAGGCGGCGTACTGCCTCGGCGTCGAGAAGCTCCTGGGCATCGAGGAGCAGATCCCCGACCGCGCCACCGTCATCCGGGTCATGCTCATGGAGCTGAACCGAATCTCCTCCCACCTGGTGGCCATCGCCACCGGCGGCATGGAGCTCGGCGCCACCACGATCATGATCTATGGGTTCCGGGACCGCGAGCTCGTCCTCGACATCTTCGAGCTCGTCACCGGCCTGCGCATGAACCACGCCTACGTGCGCCCCGGCGGCCTCGCCCAGGACCTGCCGCCCGGCGCCGTGGACCAGGTGCGCGAGTTCGTGAAGAAGATGCGCCGCAACCTGCCGGAGTACGACAAGCTCGCCACCGGCAACCCCATCTTCAAGGGCCGCATGCAGGACGTCGGCTACCTCGACCTCGCGGGCTGCATGGCGCTCGGTGCCACCGGCCCCATCCTGCGCTCCGCCGGCCTCCCGCACGACCTGCGCAAGGCCCAGCCGTACTGCGGCTACGAGAGCTACGACTTCGACGTCCCCACCGCCGACACCTGCGACGCCTACGGGCGCTTCCTGATCCGGCTGGAGGAGATGCGCCAGTCGCTGCGGATCGTCGAGCAGTGCCTGGACCGGCTCCAGCCGGGGCCCGTCATGGTCGCGGACAAGAAGATCGCCTGGCCCGCGCAGCTGGCGCTCGGCCCGGACGGCCTCGGCAACTCCCTCGACCACATCAAGAAGATCATGGGCACCTCGATGGAGGCCCTGATCCACCACTTCAAGCTGGTGACCGAGGGCTTCCGGGTGCCGCCGGGGCAGGCGTACACGGCCGTGGAGTCCCCCAAGGGCGAGCTCGGCGTGCACGTGGTCAGCGACGGCGGCACCCGGCCCTACCGGGTCCACTTCCGCGACCCCTCCTTCACCAACCTCCAGGCCGTGGCGGCCATGTGCGAAGGCGGCCAGGTCGCCGACGTGATCGTGGCGGTGGCGTCCATCGACCCCGTGATGGGAGGCGTCGACCGGTGAGCGACGCACGCGCGGCCGCCGGGCCGCAGACAGCCGTGATGCCCGCGCCTCTGCGCCGTGCGGGCGGAGAAGCGAACAAGGAGGCGCGGTGAGCGACGTACAGCTGGGGATGCCGCAGCTCCCCGCGCCCGACTACCCCGCCGACGTCCGGGCCCGGCTGGAGGCGGACGCCCGCGAGGTGATCGCCCGCTACCCCGACGGCCGCAGTGCCCTGCTGCCGCTGCTGCACCTGGTGCAGGCCGAGGAGGGGCACGTCACCCGCACCGGCATCCGCTTCTGCGCGGAGCTGCTCGGGCTCACCACGGCCGAGGTCACGGCGGTCTCGACCTTCTACACGATGTACCGGCGGCGGGCCGGCGGCGACTACCAGGTCGGCGTCTGCACCAACACCCTGTGCGCGGTGCTCGGCGGAGACGCCATCTTCGACGCCCTCAAGCGCCACCTCGATGTCGGCAACGGCGAGACCACCGACGACGGCAAGGTCACCCTCGAACACATCGAGTGCAACGCGGCCTGCGACTTCGCGCCCGTCGTGATGGTCAACTGGGAGTTCTTCGACAACCAGACGCCCGAGAGCGCCACCCGCCTCGTCGACGACCTGCGGGCCGGCCGGCCCGTCGAGCCCACCCGCGGTGCGCCCCTGTGCACGTACAAGGAGACGGCCCGCATCCTGGCCGGTTTCCCCGACCTGCGGCCGGGTGCCGTCGAGGCGAGCGGCGGCGCGGGGCCCGCCTCCCTGGCCGGGCTGCGGCTGGCGAAGGGCGAGAGCGGCCCGGCCAGGGTCGGCCCGCCGCGCGGCGAGCCCCCGCAGGGCGAGCGCCCGCCCGAGCACCCCAGCTCCCACGACGCGCCCCAGAAGACATCCGCCTCGGACCCCGAGCACCCCAGCGGACCGGTCACCGAGGAGGGGGAAGGATGACCATGGCGCCCGAGATCTTCGAGACCAGCCCCGAGAAGCTGCTCTCACCCGTCCTCAGCGCGTTCTGGGACGAGCCCCGCTCCTGGACGCTGGAGACCTACCTGCGCCACGACGGCTACGAGGGCGCGCGCAAGGCACTGGCGATGACCCCCGACGACGTCATCGCCTACGTCAAGGACTCCGGGCTGCGCGGCCGCGGCGGCGCGGGCTTCCCCACGGGCATGAAGTGGCAGTTCATCCCCCAGGGCGACGGCAAGCCGCACTACCTCGTCGTCAACGCCGACGAGTCCGAGCCCGGCACCTGCAAGGACATCCCGCTCCTCTTCGCCAACCCGCACTCGCTCATCGAGGGCATGGTGATCGCCTGCTACGCGATCCGTTCCAGCCGCGCCTTCATCTATCTGCGCGGCGAGACCGTCCCCGTGCTGCGGAGGCTGCACGAGGCCGTGCGCGAGGCGTACGCGGCGGGCTACCTGGGCCGGAACGTCCTCGGCAGCGGACTCGACCTCGACATCACCGTGCACGCGGGCGCCGGCGCGTACATCTGCGGTGAGGAGACGGCGCTCCTCGACTCCCTCGAAGGGCGCCGCGGCCAGCCCCGGCTGCGGCCCCCCTTCCCGGCCGTCGCGGGCCTGTACGCCTGCCCCACGGTGGTCAACAACGTCGAGTCCATCGCCTCCGTGCCCGCGATCATGGCCCGGGGGAAGGAGTGGTTCCGTTCGATGGGCAGCGAGAAGTCCCCGGGCTTCACGCTCTACTCCCTCAGCGGCCACGTCGCGAACCCCGGCCAGTACGAGGCGCCGCTGGGCATCACGCTCGGCCAGCTGCTCGGCATGAGCGGGGGCATGCGCCCGGGCCACCGGCTCAAGTTCTGGACGCCGGGCGGCTCCTCGACGCCGCTGCTGACCGACGAGCACCTGGACGTGCCGCTGGACTACGAGGCCGTGGGCGCGGCGGGCTCGATGCTCGGCACCAAGGCCCTGCAGTGCTTCGACGAGACCACCTGCGTGGTGCGGGCCGTCACGCGCTGGACGGAGTTCTACGCCCACGAGTCCTGCGGCAAGTGCACGCCCTGCCGCGAGGGCACGTACTGGCTGGTGCAGTTGCTCCGCGACATCGAGGCGGGGCGGGGTCGCATGGCGGACCTCGACAAGCTCGCCGACATCGCCGACAACATCAACGGCAAGTCCTTCTGTGCCCTCGGTGACGGCGCCGCGAGCCCGATCTTCTCCTCGCTGAAGTACTTCCGCGGCGAGTACGAGCAGCACATCAAGGGCCGGGGCTGCCCCTTCGACCCGGCGAAGTCGACCGTCTGGGCCGACGGCCCCGCCAACCACCAGCACGCTCACCTGGGGGTGAACGCATGACCGTCGCCACGTCCGCCCCTTCCGGCGGGGGGAACGCGCCGGTTCCGCCGGAGGATCTCGTCTCCGTCACCATCGACGGGGTCCAGATCTCCGTCCCCAAGGGGACGCTCGTCATCCGGGCCGCCGAGCTGCTGGGCATCGAGATCCCGCGGTTCTGCGACCACCCGCTGCTGGACCCGGTGGGCGCCTGCCGGCAGTGCATCGTCGAGGTGGAGGGCCAGCGCAAGCCGATGGCCTCCTGCACCATCACCTGCACCGACGGCATGGTCGTCAGGTCGCAGCTCACCTCGCCCGTCGCCGAGAAGGCCCAGCGCGGCGTGATGGAGCTGCTGCTGATCAACCATCCGCTCGACTGCCCGGTCTGCGACAAGGGCGGCGAGTGCCCGCTGCAGAACCAGGCCATGTCCGCCGGCCGGGCCGACAGCCGCTTCGAGGGCCACAAGCGCACCTACGCCAAGCCGCTGCCGATCTCCCCGCAGATCCTGCTGGACCGCGAGCGGTGCGTGCTGTGCGCGCGCTGCACCCGCTTCTCCAACGAGATCGCCGGCGACCCGATGATCGAGCTGCTGGAGCGCGGGGCGCTGGAGCAGGTGGGCACGGGCGAGGGCGATCCCTTCGAGTCCTACTTCTCCGGCAACACCATCCAGATCTGCCCGGTGGGCGCGCTGACGTCGGCGGCGTACCGATTCCGCGCCCGCCCCTTCGACCTCGTCTCCTCGCCGACGGTCTGCGAGCACTGCGCGGGCGGCTGCGCGACGCGCACGGACCACCGGCGGGGCAAGGTGATGCGCCGGCTCGCGGCCGAGGACCCCGAGGTCAACGAGGAGTGGGTGTGCGACAAGGGCCGCTTCGCGTTCCGCTACGCGCAGCGGCCGGAGCGCTTCGAGACGCCGCTGGTGCGCGGCGCCGACGGGGTGCTGGAGCCGGCGAGCTGGCCGGAGGCCCTGGAGGCGGCGGCCCGCGGACTGGCGGCGGCGCGCGGCCGGGCCGGGGTCCTGCCCGGCGGCCGGCTGACCGTGGAGGACGCGTACGCCTACGCCAAGTTCGCGCGCGTGGCGCTCGACACGCACGACGTGGACTTCCGGGCGCGGGTGCACAGCGGCGAGGAGGCCGACTTCCTCGCGGCCCGCGTCGCCGGCCGGGGCCGGGACCTCGACGGCACGGGGGTGACGTACACGGCCCTGGAGCAGGCGCCCGCGGTGCTGCTGGTGGGGCTGGAGGCGGAGGAGGAGGCGCCCGGCGTCTTCCTGCGGCTGCGCAAGGCGTGGCGCAGGCGCGGTCAGCGCACGTTCGCGCTGGCCACGCACGCGACCCGGGGCCTGGTGAAGGCGGGCGGCACGCTGCTGCCGGCCGCGCCCGGCACCGAGCCGGAGTGGCTGCGGGCGCTGGCGGACGCGTCGGGCCTGGACGCGGACGGCCGTGCGGCAGCGGAGGCGCTGCGCGCCGACGGCTCGCTGATCGTCGTCGGGGAACGGCTGGCGGGCGTGCCCGGCGGGCTGACGGCGGCCGTGGCCGCGGCCACGGCGACCGGTGCCCGCCTGGTGTGGATGCCGCGGCGGGCG
>NZ_JAIXMK010000187.1:0-12705 GCF_020328095.1 Streptomyces sichuanensis | reverse complement strand
GTGGCACCCCAGGTGCACGCGGCCCCCACCCTCGCCGCGCCCCTCGCCCCGCCCGGATTCTTCTCCGGCGGCCAGACCCCGCCCGGCGGCACTGTCCCGCCGCCCCCCGGCCCGCCCGGCGTGCCCGGCCAGCCCGGCCCGTACGGCCAGCCCGGGCCGGCCGCCCAGCCCTACCCCGCCCAGCAGCAGTCCTACGGCCAGCCCGTCGCCCCGCCGCAGCCCCACCCCGGGCCCCAGGCCCCCTACGGCGCCCCCGCCGCCCCGCAGCACCACGCCGGTGCCGCGCCGGCCCCCGGCGTCCAGGTGGCCTTCGACAAGTACCGCGAGGCGCCCAACGGGCAGCGCTGGACCCTGCAGAACCACAGCCTCATCCGCGTCGACCTGGGCGCGGACCCGCAGCCCGTGCTCGCCCGGCAGGGCAGCATGGTCCTCTACCAGGGCAAGGTCGACTTCGGCTACAAGGGCGCCGGCTTCATGGGCCGCATCGTCGGCAACGCGACCGGCCAGGAGATGCAGCTGATGCGCTGCACCGGCCGCGGGCAGGTCTTCCTCGCCGAGAACTCGGCCCACCTGCACCCCATCCAGCTGGAGAACGACGCGATCTGCGTCTCCGCCGACGCCGTGCTCGCCTTTGACGAGTCGCTGCACCACGAGGTCCGCCGGATCGACGGCCACGGCATCCCCGGCGGCGCCCTGTTCACCATGCAGTTCCAGGGCACCGGAACCGTCGTCGTCAAGACGCACGGCACCCCGGTCGTGCTGCCCGTCACGCCCACCACCTACGCCGACAGCAACGCCATCGTCGCCTGGTCGGCCGGTTCCCAGGTCGTCATCTCCAGCCAGGTGCGCCTGCGCCGCACCCCCTACCCGGGGCAGAGCGGAGAGACCGTCAACCTCCAATTCCGGGGCGCCCCCGGGAACTTCATCGTCGTCCAGCCCTACGAGGTCTGAGGGAGCCCGTCATGGACCAGTCGCTGATCGCGGGCCACGCCCCGACCCCGCCCGCCGCCCGCATGGAGAACCACGGCAACAGCATGCTCAAGGTCGCCATGCAGAGCGGCCACGACCTGTTCGCCCGCACCGGCTCGATGGTCGCCTACGAGGGCTACATCCAGTACGAGGCGAACGCCCCCGCCGTCCGCCAGATGGCCTCCCAGTGGCTCACCGGCGAAGGCGCACCGCTCATGAAGTGCACCGGTGACGGCATCCTCTACCTCGCCGACTACGGCGCGGACGTCGTCTGCCTCAACCTCAACGGCGAATCGGTGTCCGTCAACGGCACCAACCTCCTCGCCTTCGACGCCCACCTCCAGTGGGGCGTCGAACGCGTCAAGGGCATGGCCAAGTTCGCCGGCCAGGGCCTGTTCAACGTCGTGGTCAGCGGCACCGGATGGGTCGCACTGACCTCCCGCGGCACGCCCGTCGTCGTCGACTGCGGAAGCGGCGAGGACGAGACGTACGTGGACCCCGACGCGCTCGTCGCCTGGTCCACCCACCTGAAGATGAAGGGGAAGCGCAGCTTCAAGGCTTCATCGATGATCGGCCGCGGCAGCGGCGAGGCGTACCAACTGGGCTTCTCCGGCCAGGGATTCGTGGTCGTACAGCCCAGCGAGGACAGCACCGACCGGCTCCGGGCCCGGGGCTGAGGGGGACGACGACACACATGCAGAGCCCGCTTTTCGCCCACACCGAGGCCCAGACGCAGGACCGCTACGCCCTGCAGAACCCGCAGCTGCTGCGCGTCGCCCTCACCGGCCACGACGACGTGCTCGCCCGCAAGGGCTCGATGGTCGCCTACCAGGGCCTGATCGAGTTCGACGGCGAGTACCGCACGCCCAGCCAGCAGTACGCCCAGGCGCACACCGGCGAGGGCCTGGACCTTATGCGCTGCTCCGGCCAGGGCACGGTCTACCTCGCCAACCTCGCCCAGTACGTCCACGTCGTGGACGTCGGCCGCGAGGGCCTGACCGTCGACGGCGGCTACGTCCTCGCGCTGGACTCCACCCTCCACTGGGAGACGATCATGGTGGACAGCCAGCAGGGCATCTCCGGCACCGGCGCGTACAACCTCAACATCACCGGCCAGGGCAAGGTCGCCCTGATGACCTCCGGACAGCCGCTGATGCTCCACTCCACGGGGCAGAACTACGTCTACGCCGACGCCGACGCGGTCGTCGCCTGGTCGTCGTCGCTGCGCGTCAGCATGCAGGCCCAGACGTCCTCGTCGAGCGTGTGGCGGCGCCGCGGCAGCACGGGCGAGGGCTGGGAGCTGTCCTTCCAGGGCCAGGGCTACGTGCTCGTCCAGCCCAGCGAGCTGCTGCCGCCCCAGGGCGCGCAGATCGGCCAGGGAGTCGCCGCCCAGTACGGCTTCGGCCAGAACGGCGCCCACGGCCAGAACCAGGGCAACATCTGGTCGAACTGACCGGCGGCTCACCCCGTCGGCGAAGGAACATCGGTAAGGGGCGGTCACCACGGTGACCGCCCCTTACCGATGGGCGCTGAACGGCGAGCGATGACGGCCGCCGCACAGACCCGCTACAGGCGCGCGAGCGTCCGCTGCACCAGCTGGACCACCGAGTCGTCGGCGACCGTGCCCACCTCCGCGTACGGGAACCAGCGCAGATCCAGCGACTCGTCGCTGATGGCCTCCACCGCACCCTCGGGCACCACGGCCGCGTACTGCACGTCCAGGTGCCAGTTGCACGGCGCCGGGATCGGATGCCGGTCCAGCCGCACCGGACCGCCCGGCAGCAGCGACAGACCCGCGATGCCGGACTCCTCCGTGGCCTCCCGCAGGGCGGCCTCCTCCAGCGTGGCGTCACCGGGCTCGCAGTGGCCGCCCATCTGCAGCCACATCTGCAGCTTGCGGTGGAGCGTGAGCAGCACCTTGCCGGCCGCCGGGTCGATCACCAGCGCGCTCGCCGTGACGTGCCCCGCCTGACACGGCTTCCACATGCCGTCCGGATGCGCGGCCAGGTGATCCAGGTAGAGGCCGCGCAGCTCCTGCTGGCCCTCGTACTCCTTCAGGACGAGGACCGCGTTCTCGTGCAGGCTCACCGGCCGCCCTCGCCCTTGTCGCCGTCCTTGTCGCCGTCCTCGGGCTTCTTCTGCTCGGCGCCGCGGGCCGCCTCGCCCAGCATCTTGTCGAGCTCGGAGAAGTCCAGGTGCTCGCGGTGCACGAAGCCGTCGGGGTCGTCCAGGTCCGCGGCCGTCGGCAGCATGTCCGGGTGCTCCCAGAGGCCGTCACGGCCCTCCAGGCCCCGCGCGTCCGTCAGCGACGCCCACAGCCGGGCGGCGTCCCGCAGACGGCGCGGACGCAGCTCCAGGCCGATCAGCGTGGCGAACGTCTGCTCCGCCGGACCGCCCGAGGCGCGGCGCCTGCGCAGCGTCTCGCGCAGCGCGTCGGCGGACGGCAGGTGCGGCGCGGCCGCCGCGTGCACGACGGCGTCCACCCAGCCCTCGACCAGCGCGAGCGCCGTCTCCAGGCGGGCCAGCGCCGCCTTCTGCTCCGGGGTGTCCTCCGGCTGGAACATGCCCTGCTGGAGCGCCTCCTGCAGCTGCTCCGGGTGCGACGGGTCGAGCTGGCCGACCACGTCCTCCAGCTTCGACGTGTCGACCTTGATGCCGCGGGCGTAACCCTCGACGGCGCCGAACAGGTGCGAGCGCAGCCACGGCACGTGCGCGAAGAGCCGCTGGTGGGCGGCCTCGCGCAGGGCCAGGTACAGGCGCACCTCGTCCTGCGGGACACCGAGCCCGGAACCGAACGCCTCGATGTTCACCGGCAGCAGCGCCGCCTTGCCCGCGGGGCCCAGCGGCAGGCCGATGTCGGTGGAACCGACCACCTCGCCCGCCAGCACGCCCACGGCCTGACCGATCTGGGTGCCGAACATGGCACCGCCCATGCTGCGCATCATCCCGAGCAGCGGGCCCGCCATGGCCTGCATCTCCTCGGGCAGCACGCCGCCCATGGCCGCCCCCACGCGCTCGGCGACGGGATCGACCAGGTCCTTCCACACGGGCAGGGTCGCCTCGACCCACTCCGCGCGGCTCCAGGCGACGGCCGTGCCCGAGCCCGACGGCAGGGACGTCACACCGTCCAGCCACAGGTCGGCCAGGCGCACCGCCTCCTCGACCGCGGCGCGCTCGCCCGCCGAGACGCTGGCGTCCTTGCTGCCGTCCGCCGTGCCCTGGGCCACGGTCTGGCGCGCGATGTCCTTGGCCATGTCCCAGTTCACCGGGCCGCCCTCGTAGGAGAGCATCTGCCCCAGCTGCTGGAAGGCGGCGCCAAGATCGCCCGGGTTCATGGACCCGAACATCGCGGCGAAGGGGTTGTCCCCACCGCCGGCGGGCCCGCCGAACCCGAACGGATTCGAGGGTTGCTGGCCGCCCTGGCCACCGCCCTTCTTCTTGCCGTCGTCGCCGTTCTCCGGCTCCTCCGGCGGAAGACCGAATCCGAATGGGGTGTCACTCACGGGTTTCCTCGGCTCGTAGGGCCGCCGGAGGAACCGGCGGCGAAATGCCCGACAACACCACCAAGCGTAGACACCCCGCCGCTATCCGGGCTTGGTGCTCCGCTCGCCCGGGGCCTGCGGCAGGATGGACGTCACCTGGTACGTACGCGTCATGGCAAAGGTGATGGCACATACGTACTGAAGACAACCGCTGGAGACGCCCGGTGAGTTCCCCTGATCGAGAAGTTCGCGCAGCGCGAAACGGTTCCGCGCCGAGCGGTGCGACCGCCCACGGCCGACGCCCCGTGGTGGCCGTCACCGGTGCCGCCCGCGGCGTCGGAGCGCTGCTCACGCGGCGGCTGGCCGCGTCCGAGGAGATCAAACACGTCGTGGCGATCGACGAGCGCCGCGGTGACGTGACCGAGGCGCAGTGGCACGTGCTGGACGTTCGCGACCCGGTGATCGCCGAGAAGCTGCGCGGCGTCGACGTCGTCGTCCACCTCGCGCTCGACCTGGACCTGGAGACCGACGACGCGGCCCGCACCGCCTACAACGTGCGCGGCACCCAGACCGTGCTGACGGCCGCGGCCGCCGCCGGCGTGCACCGCGTGGTGCTGTGCACCTCCGCCATGGTCTACGGGGCCCGCCCCGACAACGACGTGCCCCTCGCCGAGGACGCCGAGCTGCGCGCCACCGCGGAGGCCACGGGCGTGGGAGACCTGCTGGAGATAGAGCGGCTGGCCAGGCGTGCGCCCCGCGCGCACCCCGGCCTGAACGTGACCGTGCTGCGGCCCGCCGTCCTGGTCGGCGGCACCGACACCGCGCTCACCCGCTACTTCGAGTCGCCCCGCCTCCTGGTGGTCGCCGGATCCCGGCCCACCTGGCAGTTCTGCCACGTGGAGGACCTGGTCGGCGCCCTGGAGTTCGCCGCCCTGGAAAAGGCGGAGGGAGAGCTCGCCGTCGGCTGCGACGGATGGCTGGAGCAGGAAGAGGTCGAGGAGCTCACCGGCATCCGGCGCATGGAGCTGCCCTCGGCCGTCGCCCTCGGCGCGGCCTCCCGGCTGCACCGCCTGGGCCTGACGCCCTCGCCCGCCGGCGATCTGGAATACACGATGCATCCCTGGGTGGTCAGCGGTCACCGTCTGCACGACGCGGGCTGGCGGCCCCGCTGGACCAACGAGGAGGTCCTCGCGGAGCTGCTGGAGGAGGTCGCCGGCCGGCACACGGTCGCGGGCCGCCGGCTGGGCCGCAAGGACGCCACCGCCGCGGGCGCCGCAGGCGCGACCGTCGCACTGCTGGGCACCGCCGCCCTGGTCCGCAGGGCCCGCAAGGCCCGCCGCCGGCTGTAGGACGGCCCCGCGGCCCGCCGAGGGCCCCCTGGGGCCCCGGGCCCCGCACGGGCCCGCAGGCAGCCGCTGGTCGAACCGCCGTTCCTCCCGGCGGCCTCCGTACGGCACGATGGACCGCATGGAGCGCACCCCCGAGTACCCCGGCGAACGCACGGCCGCCGACCCGATCCGGCTTCTGGCGGTCAGGGACACCCCGCTGTCCCTCGACGAGGTCTTCGCGGCGGTCGGCGACGACGCCGCGGGCGGCACCGCGCTCTTCGTCGGCACCGTCCGCGACCACGACGGCGGCGCGGACGTCACGGGCCTCGGCTACTCGTCCCACCCCACCGCGGAGGCCGAGCTGCGCCGCGTCGCGGAGAAGGTCGCGGCCGACTTCCCCGTCCGGGCCCTGGCCGCGGTGCACCGCGTGGGCGAGCTCGCCGTCGGTGACCTGGCGGTCGTGGTGGCGGTCTCCTGCGCGCACCGGGCGGAGGCGTTCGAGGCGTGCCGAAGACTGATCGACGACCTCAAGCGGGAGGTGCCGATCTGGAAGCACCAGAGGTTCGCGGACGGGACAGAAGAATGGGTCGGCGCGTAGCGCCGTCGAGCAGGGAGGTTGGGGGCACCTCCCAGCGGTAGCTGGGGGAGGGTCGGCGTCTCGTTGCCGCCCGGCTCCGCCAGGGTGGGTCAAACTCGCCCACTTATGGGCCTCCCTGGTTGCGTAACCGGCACCCTGACGTAAGCGTTGAGACCGAAGACGTCTAATCTGCTCATCAGTTCAGTTGTGATCGCGTAGGGGTCGGAGGCCGGCATGGCGGCGCTCGCTTGGTTGCTGATTCCGGTAGGTGCGGCGGTCGCGGCCGCCCTGTGGGGAAGCTGGGCGGCTCGGAACCGCAAGAGCGGTGATGTCGCGGAGCTGGCCGGTTATGAGAAGTTCCGGCGGGCGATGGAGCGGACCGAGTCCGGATCGTAACGACCGCTGTGGCGGAACGTCCGGTACCTGCCCCGTACGGACCGCCCCGGAAGTGGACTGTCGGACCCGTCCCGTACTGTCGTTCCATGCCCCGCCGCACCGCGACGATGCTCGCCTCCCTCTTGATGCTGATCGCGCTCCTGTGCGCAGGCGTGCTGATCCCCGTGCCCTACTCGGAGATGTCCCCGGGGCCCACGGTCAACACCCTCGGTGAGCACGGCGGCGAGCCGGTGCTGCAGATCTCCGGCCACCAGACCTACCCGACCACCGGTCACCTCAACATGACCACGGTCCGGGTGACGGGCTCGCAGTACCGCATGAATCTGGTCGAAGCGGTCTACGGCTGGATCGCGCACGACAATCTGGTCGTTCCGCACAGCACGCTCTACCCGGACGACAAGTCCCCGGACGAGCTGAACCAGGAGACGGCGGAGGAATTCAGCCAGTCCCAGGAGAGCGCCAAGGTGGCCGCGCTCAAGGAGCTGGGCATCCCGGTCGGCGCCCGCGTCGTGGTCTCCTCCGTGGTCAAGGGCAGCCCCGCCGAGGGGGCGCTGCACGCCGGCGACGTGATCAAGGCCGTCGACGGCACGGAGATCAAGCAGCCGGGCGACGTGGCCAGGCTGGTCACCCGGCACAAGCCGGGCGAGAAGGTGTCCTTCCTGATCGTGCCCGCCAAGGAGGCGGCCGCGGCGGAGAAGGAGAAGCGCCAGCCCAAGGCCGAGGACACGGTCACGCTCGTCACGCACAAGGCCCTCGACGACGACCGGGCCATCGTCGGCATCCAGGCCGGGACGGACCACACCTTCCCGTTCTCGATCAACATCAAGCTGGCCGACGTGGGCGGTCCGAGCGCCGGGCTGATGTTCGCCCTCGGCATAGTCGACAAGCTCACCCCGGAGGACCTCACGGGAGGCAAGTTCGTCGCCGGCACCGGAACGATCGACGACTCCGGGAAGGTCGGGCCGATCGGCGGGGTGCAGATGAAGACCGTCGGGGCCCGCGCCAAGGGCGCGCGCTACTTCCTGACCCCGAAGGACAACTGCGCGGCCGCCGCGAAGGACACCCCCTCGGGCCTGACCCTGATCAAGGTCGACACGATCAAGGACGCGCTGCAGTCCCTGGAGAAGCTCCGCAAGGGGGACACGGCCGGCCTGCCGCAGTGCGCGGCCCGCTAGCCGGTCCCCCCGGCCCGGCCGGCCCCCCCGGCGGCGGTCAGTCGGCGAACGTCGCCGCCAGGGCCTCCGCGAGGCCCGGCACCAGGTCGGCGCCGGTGAGGACCTCGGTGGGGGAGTCCTTCTCGCGCAGCCGCACGGCCGACTCACGGGCACCGTCGCGCAGCACCGCCACCGTCATCCGGACCTCCTGGCGGTCCGGGTGCTTGGCGACCCACGCGGCGAGCTGCTTCTCGTTCATGCCGTGGGGCACCGAAGCTTCGGCGGACGGCGGGAGCATCAGGCGCTCCACGGTCAGGGCGCACCCCGCCACGGCGTCGGGCCAGGCGATGGTGCCGAGGAATTCGTCGAGGGCGGTGCCGGGCGGCAGTTCCTCCTGCTCGATGGGGGTGTAGGAGGCGGTGTTCGCGGCCTCGTCGTCGAGACCGAGCTGGGCGGCCAGACCGGGCTCCTGGGTACGGAGCCTGGCCGTGTCGACCAAGGCGAACAGCCGTGCGGGCTGGTCCCAGCCGAGACCCGCCGCATACGTGTCGATTTCGAGCACGGCGCGCGTCAGCGAGCTGGCTGCCATGGGGGTGCTGGGCTCGTGCGAGCCGGGAAGGTTCGAACCGGTATTGCTGGACATGGTCAATATCGTGCCCTGAGAGAGCCCGAAAACGGGAACCGAGTAAAGCCTCGGTAAGTTGCAGCAGTGGGTCCCCTCATCCCCGGGGCCTGATCGACAGCTCCATCGACAGCGAACTTCGAGGTGCGCACCTTGGCTTTCCAGATGCCGGACCGCGGCGGAGGCCCCACAGGGCCACGGATCAGAGTCGGCCGACCGTCCCGGCGTGTCCGGACCCTGCTGACCACCCTGGGCGTGCTGGCGGTGCTGGCCATGCTCTTCGTCATGTTCGCCGGGTTCTGGACGGACTGGCTCTGGTACCGCTCGGTGCACTACTCGTCGGTGTTCACCACCACGCTCGGCACCAAGATCGGTCTCTTCGCCGTCTTCGGCCTGCTGATGTCCCTGGCGGTGGGAACGAACATCTGGCTGGCGCACCGCCTGCGGCCGCCGCTGAGCGCAATGTCGGCCGAGCAGCAGAGCCTCGACCGCTACCGCATGAGCATCGCCCCGTACAAGAAGTGGGTGCTGCTGGCGGTCACCGCGCTGGTCGGCCTGGTCGCGGGAGCCTCCGCCGCCGGCCAGTGGCGCACGTGGCTGCAGTGGGTCAACGGCGTGTCCTTCGGGCAGACGGACCCGCAGTTCCACAAGGACATCTCCTTCTACACCTTCGACCTGCCCTGGTACCGCTTCCTGCTGAGCTTCGGCTTCGCCGCGGCGGTCCTGTCGCTGATCGCGGCCGCGCTGGTGCACTACCTCTACGGCGGCCTGCGGCTGACCAGCCCCGGCGGCCGGGCCACCGCGGCGGCCACCGGCCACCTGTCGGTGCTGCTGGGCGTCTTCGTGACGCTCAAGGCCGTCGCGTACTGGCTCGACCGGTACGGGCTCGCGGTCAAGTCCAGCGGGCTGAAGTCGACCGAGGGCTGGACGGGCCTGCGGTACGTGGACGCCAACGCCTACCTGCCGGCCAAGACGATCCTGTTCATCATCGCGCTGATCTGCGCGGTGCTGTTCTTCGCGACGCTGTGGCGGCGCACCTGGCAGCTGCCGGTGATCGGCTTCGGCCTCATGGTGCTGTCCGCGGTGCTGATCGGCGGGCTCTACCCGGCGATCGTGCAGAAGTTCCAGGTCCAGCCGAACGAGCAGGCCAAGGAAGCGCCGTACATCAAGAAGAACATCAACGCCACGCGTGAGGCGTACGGCATCGACGGCGCCCAGGTGAAGGACTACCAGGGCACCAGCGACATCAAGGGCAAGGACAAGGAGAAGCTGCGGGCCGACGCCGACTCCACGGCCAGCCTCCGCCTCCTCGACCCGAACATCGTCTCGCCCACCTTCCAGCAGCTCCAGCAGGTGCGCGGTTACTACCAGTTCCCGTCCACCCTGGACGTCGACCGCTACAAGGTCGACGGCAAGGAGCAGGACACGGTCATCGGTCTGCGCGAGCTCAACATCAACGGCATTCCCGAGCGCAACTGGATCAACGACCACTTCAAGTACACCCACGGCTACGGCGCCATCACCGCGAAGGGCACCTCGACCGGCGACGGCGGTTCCCCGGACTTCACCGAGAAGAACCTGCCGACCGAGGGCAAGCTCGGCTCGTACGAGCAGCGGGTGTACTACGGCGAGAAGACCACGCAGTACTCGATCGTGGGCGGCCCGCAGAAGGAGCTGGACTACTCCGGCGACCAGGGCGAGAAGAGCTACAGCTACAAGGGCAAGAGCGGCGTCGACCTCTCCAACCCCGTCAATCGCGCGGCCTACGCCGTGGCCTTCGGCGAGCCCCAGATCCTCTATTCCGGGGCCATCGGAGAGGGCTCGCGGATTCTGTACAACCGCACGCCCAAGCAGCGCGTGGAATCGGTCGCCCCGTGGCTGACGATCGACGGCGACGCCTATCCGGCCGTGGTCGACGGGCGCATCCAGTGGATCGTCGACGCGTACACCACGACCAACGGCTATCCGTACGCCTCGCGCACCACCCTCGGTGACACCACCGCCGATTCCCTGACCACCGGTCAGCGGGCCGTGGTGGCCCAGCAGAACCAGGTCAACTACATCCGCAACTCCGTCAAGGCGACGGTCGACGCCTACGACGGCACGGTCAAGCTGTACCAGTGGGACACCAAGGACCCGGTGCTCAAGACGTGGATGAAGGCGTTCCCGGGCACGGTGAAGCCGAAGAGCGAGATCAGCTCCGGCCTGATGGACCATCTCCGGTACCCGCAGGACCTCTTCAAGGTCCAGCGTGAACTGCTCACCCGCTACCACGTCACCAATCCGGGGACGTTCTACACGGGAAGCGAGCGCTGGCAGGTGCCGGACGACCCGACCAACAAGTCGGGCAACGCCGTTCCGCCGTATTACCTGAGCATGCGGATGCCGGACCAGAAGCAGCAGTCCTTCTCGCTGACGACCACGTTCACCCCGAAGAGCCGGGAGAACCTCGGTGCGTTCATGGCCGTGGACGCGGATGCGAAGAGCCCGGACTACGGGAAGATCCGGGTCCTGAAACTGCCCGCCGAGAGCCCGACGTCCGGCCCCCAGCAGGTGCAGAGCAAGTTCAACGGCGATCCCGAGATCGCCAATAAGATCAATATCCTCAAGCGCGGCGACTCCGAGATCGAGTACGGCAATCTCCTGACCGTGCCGCTCGACGGCGGACTGCTCTACGTCGAACCCGTTTACGTGCGGGGCGCGGGCACCAACTACCCGCTCCTGAAGAAGGTTCTGGTCACCTACGGTGACAAGACGGCCTTCGAGGACAACCTCACGCAGGCGCTCGACGTGGTGTTCGGGGTCAAGGGCCCCGAGCAGGGCACCAAGCCGCCCGCCGAGGGGACGACCAAACCGCCGGCGACCCAGGACCCGACGGTCAAGCAGGCCCTCAAGGACGCCCAGGACGCCTTCGACGCCGGTCAGAAGGCGCTCGACAACAAGGACTGGGCGGCCTACGGCAAGGCCCAGCAGGACCTGAAGGACGCGCTCGAACGCGCCGCCAAGGCGGAGGCCAAGGCAGCACAGAACGCCCCCAAGCCGGGCAGTTAGCCGGTACCGCCCCGCGCCCGTGGTACGGTTGTTCCACAACGGCGCGGGGTGGAGCAGCTCGGTAGCTCGCTGGGCTCATAACCCAGAGGTCGCAGGTTCAAATCCTGTCCCCGCTACTGAAAGACAAGGCCCGGAGTCCTCGGACTCCGGGCCTTGTTGTACGTCCGGGGCCGTATGTCCGGGCGGCCCGAAGGCCCGACGGCCCTGCGGTGGACGGAAGACGGCCGGCGGCCGACCGGACACGCCTCGTCTGTGCGGGTTGTGTGCGGGGCTTTTGATTAGAGTTTGGGGCAGCGCCGTGTCGGGAAGTCGGGAAGTCGACAAAACGCCGAAGTGACCTCACTGGCTGCGGTATTCCAGGTGTACGCAGGTTGCGGGAGTGCGACGATGGGACTTATGGGGGACAAGGCGAGGCTGTTGGAAACGCGCCGGCTTGTAGCAGCTCCCGGGGACGGGAGCGATCAGGACGACCAGGACCCGTCGTTGTCCGGCCCGGGGGAGACCACCGCCCCGGACGCCGGCTGTGCCACCGAAGCGGCGGACCTGGAGCTGGAGACAGCACGCCGCCGCGCCGCCGAGTCCGGGGACCCCGCCTCCCTGAGCATGCTCGGAGCCCTGCTGCTGCGCCGCGGCGACCTCGACGGCGCCGAACGCCACCTGCGGGCCGCCACCGCCGAGGGCGACCGCTCCGCGGCCAACAACCTCGGCGTCCTGCTGCACCAGCGCGGCTACGCCGACGAGGCCGCCTCCTGGTGGCGTGTCGCTGCCGTCGCCGGATCCGCGCCCGCCGCCCACGCCCTGGGCCGCTACCACCGCGAGCGCGGCGACGAGCCGGCCGCCGAGTACTGGCTGCGCCAGTCCGCGGAGTCCGGCCACGCCCTGGGCGCCTACGCCCTGGCCGACCTGCTGGAGCACCGCAGCGACGTCGGCGCCGAACGCTGGTTCCGCTCCGCCGCCGAACGCGGCCACCGCGAGGCCGCCTACCGCCTGGCCCGGATACTCGACGGCCGGGCGCCGCGGGCGGGCTCCGCGCCCGGCGGCCTCGCCGGGAGCCTCGGCCCCGCCACCGGCACGCGGCACGTCTCCGCCGGCGGCGGCGACACCTCCGTCCGCGACCTGCGCGCCG
>NZ_JAIXMK010000186.1:0-8677 GCF_020328095.1 Streptomyces sichuanensis | reverse complement strand
CCCTGCTGCGCGCCGTGGACCGGGCCCGTGCCGCGGAGGTGGCGGCGCTGCTGCGCTGCGTCGTGCCGCTCGCCCGCCCGGCCGCGGCGGCCGGCGGGGCGGGCCCGAAGGTCAGTGCGACGTTCCGGGCCGCGCCGGGCGCGGTGTTCGCCACCCTGCCCGAGACGGCGGCGGACCTCGCCGAGGTCCTCGTCCACGAGACCCAGCACAGCAAGCTCTCCGTCCTGCACGACCTCCTGCCGTTGCACGGGGCCGGCCCGCGCGAGGCGTACCGGGTGGCGTGGCGCCCCGACCCGCGGCCCTTCGCCGGGGTCCTCCAGGGCACGTACGCCCATCTGGCGCTGGCCGACCTCTGGGCCCGGGCGGCGCTGCGCCGCCCGTTGCCGGCCGCCGCCCGGCGCGACGCCCGCGCGCGCCGCGATTCCTACCTCCAGCAGGTCGCGGAAGCCCTCCCCATCCTGCTTGAATCGGCTGAACTGACGGCTGCGGGGCGGGAGTTCGTCACCGGCATGCACCGGCACCTCGGCGCCCTGGCGCGGTCCGGGGAGCGCCCCGTGGCCATTGGCGCTATGTCACCATTTGGTGACATACGGTAATCTTGCTCCGCGCCGGCTCCCGGCCGGCGCGGTGCGGAGAACAAGGGAGACGTGCGGATGGCCACGCAGCGACAAGCGGCCGGCAGTGCGCAGGGGCGGGAAAGCGAGCATTTCGTCGTCGTCTTCGCCGGTTTCCACCGGCCGTGGGCCACCTGGATCGCCCACCGGCTGGAGAGCCACGGCCACCGGGTTACCCTCCACCGCTGGGACCCGCCCCGCGAGGTGCCCCTGGAAGTCGCGCTCGGCGACCTGCTGCTGGCCTCCGGCCGGATACTGCTCGTCCTCAGCGACTGGTTCTTCCAGCTCGGACCGCGCCCCGAGGCCGAGTGGAACGAGGCCCTGCGCGGCATCGTCCACGCCAACGCCGAGCGCTTCGCCGCCGTCAACCTCACCAACCGCGCCCTGCTGACCGCCACCACGGTCCTGGAGCCCGTCGACCTGTGGAGCGTGGGCGCGCAGGAGGCCGAACGCCGCCTGCTGGGCCGCCTCGGCCTGCCGGTCGTGCCCGCCCGCCGGTCCCTGAGCGCCGGCGCCGGCTCCCGCTACCCCAACGACCCGCCGGCCGTCTGGGGCGAGGTGCCCCGCCGCAACGTCCGCTTCACCGGCCGCGACGACCTCCTCAACCGGCTGCAGCAGCAGCTGATGGACGCCGACCAGGGCACCGCCGTCGTCACCCTCCTGGGCATGTCCGGCATCGGCAAGACCCAGATGGTCGCCGAGTACTGCCACCGCTTCAGCTCCGACTACGACGTCATCTGGTGGGTCAACTCCGACACCCGCGGCACCCTGCGCGAACGCCTGGGCGAACTCGCCCCGGAGCTCGGCCTGGCCAGCGGCTCCGAACCCGGCGAACGCATCCGCGCCGTCCACGAGGCGCTGCGCCGCGGCGACCCGCACAGCCGCTGGCTGCTCGTCTTCGACGGCTGGGACGACATCGACACCGCCGAGGACCTCCTCCCCGACGGCCCCGGCCACGTACTGATCACCTCGCGCAACCGCCGCTGGAACGACAGCCGCACCAACGTGATGGAGATCCCCGGCTTCGAGCGCCACGAGTCCACCGGCTACCTCATGCGCCGCGCGCCCCGCATCACCGCCGGCCAGGCCGACGAGGTCGCGGCCGAGCTCGGCGACATCCCCCTCGCCCTCGTCCAGGCCGCCGCCTGGCTGGGCGAGTCCGACATGGCCGTCCCCGACTACCTGCGCATGGTCCGCGACGGCGAGCTGTCCGAACTCGCCGACCAGGGCGGCTTCGACGGCGTCCCGCGCTCCTCCCTCACCTCCTGGTCGATACTGATCAACCGGCTCCGCGACTCCCAGCCGCACGCGGTGGAGCTGCTCTCGCTGTGCGCCTCCTTCGCCCCCGGCCGCATCCCCATCGGCCTCGTCCGCCACCTGCGCCCCACAGAGCTGCCCGAGGGCCTCGACTGGCTCGCCAGCGACCTGGCCGGCTGGACCCGGGCCCTGGACACCCTCGTCAACTACTCGGTCCTCACCCGCGACACCCGCAGCGTCCTCGCCGGCGAGGAGCCGGGCCCCGAGCAGGAGTCGGTGCACATGCACCGCATCGTCCACGACATCGTGGCCCGCCTCACCTCCCCCGAGGACCGCAAGCTGCACCGCCAGGTCGTGCGCCGCACGCTCGCCGCCGCCGACCCGGGCAACGCCCAGGACTCCCGCCTGTGGCCCCGCTACGCCGAACTGCTGCCGCACCTGGAGCCGTCGGGCGCCCTCGCCAGCCACAACGAACGCGTCCAGGAGACCGTGCTCAACCTGCTGCGCTACTGCTACCGCAGCGGCGAGTTCCGCACCGGCGTGGAGCTGGCCGAGCAGGTGCGCGCCCAGTGGTCGGAGCTCCTGCCGCCCGTCCACCCGCGCATGATCGAGCTCAGCACCCAGCAGGGCAACATCCTGCGCGCCAACGGCGCCTTCCGCGCCGCCTACGAGCTCGACCGCGAGCTGCTGGACCGGCTGCGCGCGACCCCCGCCCACGACAGCGCCGGTCTGATGACGGCCACCAGCTGCCTCGCCGCCGACCAGCGCTACCTCGGCCAGTACGCCGAGGCCCTCCAGACGCAGCGCGAGGTCCTGGAGACCGCCCTCGAACTCTTCGGCCCCGACGACTACCTCACGCTCCTCGCCCAGCACAACCTCGCCGCCGGACTGCGTCTGCTGGGCCGCTACACCGAGGCGTACGACATGGACCTGGAGACGCTGCGCAAGCGGGAGGCGCTGCTGCGGGCCCGGCACGCCGCCACCCTCGTCTCCGGCATCGCCTGCGCCCGCGACCTGCGGCTGATGGGCTGCTACCGCGACGCGCTGGCCAGCCAGGAGCTCAGCATGCGGCTGCACCTGCAGGTCCTCGGCCCCCAGCACCCGCAGACCCTGCGCGCCCGGCACAACCTCGTGCTGTGCGAGCGGCGCGCGGGCGCACCGCAGGACGTGGGCGGCTCCATGGCCAGCCTGCTCGAACAGTCCGAGCAGGTGCACGGGCGCCGGCACTACGCCACGCTCGGCGTCCTCATGGACTACGCCAACTACGCCCGGGAGAACGGCGACCTGCAGCAGGCCCGGGACCTCAATGCCGAGGGCGAGCAGGGCTTCCGGGAACTCCTCGGACCCGCCCACCCCATCAGCACCGGCATGCTCTCCAACACCGGCCTCATCCTGCAGGCCGCCGGTGAGCGGGGTGAGGCGCTGACCATGTTCGAGGCGGCCCTCGCCGGCCTGTCCGCCACCCTCGGCCCCGACCACCCCTGGGTCCTGGGCTGTGCCCTCAACGCCGCGGGCGGCCGCAACTTCACCGGCCGCCTGGACACCGCCGCGGACCTCAGCCGCGACACCCTGCGCCGCGCCCGCCGGGCGCTGGGCGAGGACCACCCCCTGACCCTCTCCTGCGAGGTGGCCCTGGCCATGGACCTCCGCGGCCTGCGCGAGCACGAGGAAGCGGGCAAGGTCGAGGAGGACGCCCTCCAGCGCCTCACCCGCACCCTGGGAGCACAGCACCCCCACACCCTCTCGGCACGGCAACGCGTCCGCCCCTACTGGGACTTCGAGCCGTACCTGGGCTGAGGCGCCGGAAGGCCCGCGGCCCGGCCCCGCACGGGGGCCGGGTGCGGGTCCCGGCCGCGTCCGTCACGCCGCGACCGGGACCTCCGGGGCCGCCGTCGAGGCGGCCGTCAGCGCCAGCTCCAGGACCTGCCGGACGTCCGAGACCGGGTGGACGTCGAGCGTGGCCAGGACCTCGGCCGGCACGTCGTCCAGATCGGGCTCGTTGCGCTTGGGGATGATCACCGTCGTGATCCCGGCCCGGTGCGCGGCCAGCAGCTTCTGCTTCACCCCGCCGATCGGCAGCACCCGGCCCGTCAGCGAGACCTCGCCCGTCATCGCCACGTCCGGCCGCACCTGGCGGCCCGACAGCAGCGAGGCCAGGGCCGTCGTCATCGTGATGCCCGCGCTCGGACCGTCCTTGGGGACCGCGCCCGCCGGGACGTGCAGGTGGACGCCGCGCTCCTTGAAGTCGCCGACCGGCAGCTCCAGCTCGGCGCCGTGGGAGCGGAGGAAGGACAGTGCGATCTGCGCCGACTCCTTCATCACGTCGCCCAGCTGGCCGGTCAGGGTCAGGCCCGCACCGCCGGTCTCCGGATCGGCCAGCGACGCCTCCACGAAGAGGACGTCGCCGCCGGCCCCCGTCACCGCCAGCCCCGTGGCCACGCCCGGCACGGACGTGCGCCGCTCGGCCGGGTCCTGCGCGGACTCGGGCGTGTGGTGCGGGCGGCCGATCAGCGGACGCAGCTCTTCCACGCCCACCGTGAACGGCAGCTCCTGCTCGCCCAGTTCGTGCTTCGCGGCGATCTTGCGCAGCAGGCGGGCCACCGCGCGCTCCAGCGTCCGCACTCCCGCCTCCCGCGTGTACTCGCCCGCCAGCTTGCGCAGCGCCGCCTCCTGCAGCACGACCTCACCGCTCTCCAGGCCGGCCCGCTCCAGCTGCCGGGGCAGCAGGTGGTCGCGGGCGATGACGACCTTCTCGTCCTCGGTGTAGCCGTCGAGGCGCACCAGCTCCATGCGGTCCAGCAGCGCCTCCGGGATCGCCTCCAGGACGTTGGCCGTCGCCAGGAAGACCACGTCGGACAGGTCGAGCTCGACCTCCAGGTAGTGGTCGCGGAAGGTGTGGTTCTGCGCCGGGTCCAGGACCTCCAGCAGCGCCGCCGCCGGGTCGCCGCGGAAGTCGGAGCCCACCTTGTCGATCTCGTCCAGCAGGACGACCGGGTTCATCGAGCCGGCCTCCTTGACCGCGCGGACGATCCGGCCGGGCAGCGCGCCCACGTACGTACGCCGGTGGCCGCGGATCTCCGCCTCGTCGCGGACGCCGCCGAGCGCGACCCGCACGAACTTCCGGCCCATCGCGCGGGCCACGCTCTCGCCGAGCGAGGTCTTGCCCACGCCGGGCGGGCCGACGAGCGCGAGCACCGCGCCCCCGCGCCGCCCGCCGACCACGCCCAGCCCCCGGTCGGCGCGCCGCTTGCGCACCGCCAGGTACTCGGTGATCCGTTCCTTCACGTCCTCCAGGCCCGCGTGGTCCCGGTCGAGGACGGCCTTGGCGCCGGGGATGTCGTAGGCGTCCTCGGTGCGCTCGTTCCACGGCATCTCCAGGACCGTGTCGAGCCACGTGCGGATCCAGCCGCCCTCCGGGCTCTGGTCGGAGGCGCGTTCGAGCTTGCCGACCTCCTTGAGCGCGGCCTCGCGCACCTTCCCGGGCAGGTCGGCGGCCTCGACGCGGGCCCGGTAGTCGTCGGACTCGTTCTCCGGATCGCCGTTGAGCCCGGCGAGCTCCTTGCGCACGGCCTCCAGCTGACGGCGGAGCAGGAACTCGCGCTGCTGCTTGTCGACGCCCTCCTGGACGTCCTTGGCGATGGACTCGGCGACGTCCTGCTCGGCGAGGTGGTCGCCGAGCCGCTTCACGGCGAGCTTGAGGCGGGCCACCGGATCGGCGGTCTCCAGCAGCTCGACGCGCTGGGCGACGGTCAGGAAGGGCGAGTAGCCGGAGTTGTCGGCGAGCTGGCCCACGTCCTCGATCTGCTGGACGCGGTCGACGACCTGCCAGGCGCCGCGCTTGCGCAGCCAGCTGGTGGCCAGCGCCTTGTACTCCTTCATCAGCTCGGTGACCGCGCCGGGCAGCGGGTCGGGCGTCACCTCCTCCACCGGGGTGCCCTCGACCCACAGCGCGGCGCCGGGCCCGGTCGTACCGGCCCCGATCCGCACCCGGCGGACGCCGCGGATGAGCGCACCCGGGTCGCCGTCGGAGAGCCGCCCCACCTGCTCGACCGTGCCGAGCGTGCCCATGGCCGCGTACGTGCCGTCGACGCGCGGCACCAGCAGCACGCGCGGCTTGCTGCCCTCCGTGGAGGCCGCGGCCTGCGCGGCCTCCACGGCCGCCCGCACCTCCGTGTCGGACAGGTCCAGCGGGACGACCATGCCGGGCAGGACCACCTCGTCGTCGAGGGGCAGCACGGGCAGGGTGAGCGGTGTCGACATCGAAGCCATGATCTCCCCTTCGGCAGGCAAGTTGAGCTACATCGACTCAATGCCCGGGGCTGCCGCGATGTTCCCGGCCTGTTGTTCGCTCTGAGCGATCAGGAGGCCGCGGGGAACGCCCGCCGGTACGCGCTCGGCGTCACGCCGAAGTGCAGCGTGAAGTGCCGGCGCAGGTTCGCCCCCGTCCCCAGCCCGCTCAGCTCGCCGATCCGCTCCACCGGCAGCGTCGTCGACTCCAGCAGCGACTGGGCCCGCGCCAGGCGCTGGGTGAGCAGCCACTGCAACGGTGTCGTGCCGGTGGTCGCCTGCAGCCGGCGGAAGAACGTCCGCGGGCTCATCCGGGCGCGGCGCGCCAGGTCCTCCACGGTCAGCGGCCGGTCCAGGTGCTCGGTGGCCCACTGGAGGACGGGCGCGAGCCCCTCGTCCCCGCCGGCCGGCACGGCGAGCTCCACGAACTGCGCCTGCCCGCCCGTCCGGTGCGCCGGGACGACCAGGCGGCGCGCGAGCTGGTTGGCCACGTGCGCCCCGAGGTCGCGGCGGACCAGGTGCAGGCACAGGTCGAGCCCCGCCGTGACCCCGGCGCTGGTGAGCACGTCGCCGTCGTCCACGTAGAGCACCGAGTCGTCGATGCGGACCTGCGGGTACTGCTGTGCGAGCTGCCCGGCGTGCATCCAGTGGGCGGTCGCGCGGCGCCCGTCGAGGATCCCGGCGGCGGCGAGCGCGAAGGCCCCGGCGCACAGGGAGACCAGGCGGGCGCCCTCGTCCGCGGCGCGGCGCAGGGCGGGCACGAGCTCCGGCGGCAGCTCGCGGGCGCCCTCGACGACGGCCTCCGGCACCGAGGGGACGATCACCGTGTCCGCGCCGGCCAGCCCCTCCAGTCCGTACGGCGTGCGCAGCGCGAAGCCGCCGCCGGCGGGCGCCGGCTGCCCCGACGTCCCCCCGGTGGAGCACAGCCGCAGGTCGTACCAGGGGTCGGCCAGGTCGTGGTGCGGGATGCCGAAGACCGTGCAGACGACCCCCAGTTCGTACAGGTCCCAGAACGGGACGTCGTCGTCGATCACCACTACGGCTACGGAACCGGCGCTCATGCCGGGCAGCCTATGGCAGGAATTTTTCGTCGGTGGGCGCTTCTGCCACTGTCCGGTCCCGGGCGCCCCTTGGGAGGGTGGAGGTACGTGATCGACACGGGCGAAAGCCCGCGAACGCGGGGGAAACCCCGCATGGGGGAGAACACACCATGAACGCCGCCGTCACCGTGCTCGGCCTCGGACAGATGGGCTCGGCCCTGGCCCGGGCCTTCCTCGCCGCCGGCCACGCCACCACCGTCTGGAACCGCTCCGCCGCCAAGGCCGCGGCCCTCGCCGCCGAGGGGGCCGTCCGCGCGGAGTCGGTCCGCGAGGCCGTCACCGCGAGCGAGGTCGTCGTGATCTGCGTGACGACGTACGACGACGCCCACGCCGTCCTCGGCCCCGTCGCCGACGCGCTGGCCGGCCGCACGCTCGTCAACCTCACCTCGGGCTCGCCGGAGCAGGCGCGCGAGCGCGCCGCCTGGGCCGCCGCGCACGGCGCCGACTACCTCGACGGGGCGATCATGACGACCCCGCCGGGCATCGGGAGCAGCGAGTTCATGCTGCTGTGCAGCGGCTCGCCGACCGCGTTCGCCGCCCACCGGGACACCCTGGCCGCTCTGGCCGACCCGGTGGACCTGGGCGCCGACCCGGCGCTGGCCTCGCTCTACGACACCGCGTTGCTCGGCCTCATGTGGGCCTCCCTCAGCGGCTGGCTGCACGGCGCGGCGCTGACCGGCTCCGAGAACGTCCCCGCCACGCGGTTCACCGACGTGGCCACCCGCTGGATGACCGCCGTGAGCGGGTTCATGAACACCTACGCGCCGCAGGTCGACGCCGGCCGCTACCCCGGCGACGACGCGACCCTGGACGTCCACCTCGCGACGATCGAGCACCTCGTCCACGCCAGCGAGGCCCGCGGCCTGGACACCGCGCTGCCCGAGCTGCTCAAGGACGTCACCGCCCGGGCCGTCGCCGCGGGCCACGGCGGCGACAGCTACGCGGCCCTCGTCGAGCTCGTCCGAGGCGGAGGCCGGGCATGAGCGACTGGGCCGGCCTGGTCGTCTCGGCCGCCGAGGAGTGCACGGCCCTGCTGGAGACGGGGGCCGGCCGGGACTGGTCCCGGACGGCGGGGGACCTCGACTGGTCCTGCCACGCCACCCTCGACCACCTGGCGCTCGGCCTCGTCGGCTACGCGGGCTTGCTGACCGCCCGGCCCGCCGACCGCTACATCACGCTCTTCGCCTCGCTGGACCCCCACGCCCCGGTCTCAACGCGCCTGGAGGGCATCCGCATCGCGGCGTCGCTGCTCGCCGCCACCGTCCGCGGTGCCGCGCCCGGCGACCGGGCCTGGCACCCGTGGGGGAATTCCGACGCCCCCGGCTTCGCCGCCATGGGCGTGGTCGAGACCGTCGTGCACACCCACGACATCGCGCGCGGCCTCGGACTCGACTGGAGCCCGCCGGACCGGCTCTGCGC
>NZ_JAIXMK010000185.1:0-4236 GCF_020328095.1 Streptomyces sichuanensis | reverse complement strand
CTCGACTGGAGCCCGCCGGACCGGCTCTGCGCGCCGGCCCTCGCACGGCTCTTCCCCGGCGCCCCGGCCGGCCCGCCCGCCGGGCCCGCCCTCCTGTGGTGCACGGGGCGGGGCGTACTGCCGGGGCAGCCACGGCGGGAAGAGTGGCAGTGGGACGGGACCGTCCGCTGACGGGGCGCCCGCACCGGCCCGCCGGGCCCGCCCCGCGCCGTCGCGGACGAGCGGCAGGCAGGCGAGCCCGGTCAGCAGGGCGATGGGGTGACCCCAGCTGGCCAGCGGGTCGACGAGCTCTATCAGGTCCTGGGCGCACATCGCCCCGGCCACGCCCAGCAGGGCCCAGCGGCCGAACGGCCGCAGCAGCCCGGAGAGGGCGCCGACGCACGCCATCAGGCCGAAGCTGATGCCGTAGTCGAGGCGGTGCAGCGATGCCTCCGGCAGCCGCCCGGCCGCCACCGCGCCCGCCACGGGCAGCTCCGTGGCCAGCGTGGCCAGCACGTGGCCGAGGAGGAAGACCCCGGCCGTCCGGGCCCCGCCGACGCGGCGCTCCAGGGCGGTCAGGACCAGCACGAAGGCCACGCCGTACGCCGAGTAGAGGCCGCCGGCCACCCAGAGGGCGCTGGCGACGAGCACGAACACCGGATTGTCGGCCAGGTGCGCGGCGTCCGTACTGGAGTCGCGGAGCAGCTGATTGACGGTGGCTTCGTCGCCGAGGTCCGCGTAGACGGCGGTGCCGAGGAGGACCAGGCCGTAGACGAGCGTGAACGGCGCGCCCTTGGGCGAGGGCAGCAGCCGGCGCAGGGCCCGGAACGCGCGGCGGCGACGCCCCGCGGAGGCTGCCGCCCCCGCGCCGGCTCTTTCGTCGGCGTCAACCGGAGTCACTCGGTCAAGCCCCTTTCCGCGCACGTCCCCGCCGTCCCGGGGCGTCGGGCACACCCGTGACGTTCCTGAACATTAAGGTGCACAGCCGTCTGCCGGATCAACCTCTGGCCGTGACTCCGCTCACCCCTTGTCAACCTTTTGACGCCGGGGCGCGTCGGCCGGGTGACCGACGACTTCAGGAGGCTCTCATGACTGTCCCGAACGTCCGGCACGCCGGCGGCCCGCGCACCGCCGCCGAGGAACCCGTGGTGGTGGAGCGGCGCGACGGCCCGTACGGCGAGGTCGTGCTGCGGCGCAGGGGACCGCACCACGAGATCATCGCCAACGGCTGCTTCCTGATGGACACCGCCGACGGCCGTTCCGAGCGGCTGCTCGTCGACGCGGCCCTGACCGCCCTGCCCCCTTCCCGTCCGGCGCCGGCCGTCCTGATCGGCGGGCTGGGCGTGGGCTTCTCGCTGGCCAGGGCCGCCGCACAGCCGCGCTGGGGGCGGATCACGGTCGTCGAACGCGAGGGCGCGGTCATCGACTGGCACCGCACCGGCCCGCTGGCCGCGATCTCCCGGGACGCGCTGGCCGACCCCCGCACCGAGATCGTCCACGCCGACCTCGTCGAGCACGTCCACGCCGCCGGACGTCGCTACGACGCGCTCTGCCTGGACGTCGACAACGGCCCCGGCTGGACCGTCACCGACGGCAACGCCGGCCTCTACTCGCCGGCCGGCCTCGCCGCCTGCCGGGCCCGGCTGACGCCCGGCGGGGTGCTCGCCGTCTGGTCCGCACAGCCGTCCACGGCATTCGAACAAGCCCTCCGGAATGCCGGATTCGCCGGGGTAATGACGGAAGAGATCAGCGTTGCCCGAGGCGTCCCGGACGTCGTCCACCTCGGCATCTGTGCCGCGTAGCCGAGCCACGCCGGGTGCCCGTACCCTGCCTTCCACACCTGCAGGACTGGTAGTGAGAACGCTACGGAAGACGCTAGGGGCGGGGCGCATGGAGCAGACACACATCGGCCCGGGTGGCGCCGCAGCCTCTGCCGGGGCGCAGCGCCGGGTGCTGATCGTCGAGGACGACAGAACGATCACGGACGCCATCGCGGCCCGGCTGCGGGCCGAGGGATTTCAGGTACGGACCGCGGGGGACGGGCCCGCGGCCGTGGACACCGCGGAGGCGTGGCAGCCGGACCTGCTGGTCCTGGACGTCATGCTGCCGGGCTTCGACGGCCTGGAGGTCTGCCGCAGGGTGCAGGCCCAGCGGCCGGTGCCCGTGCTGATGCTGACCGCGCGCGACGACGAGACCGACATGCTGGTCGGCCTCGGCGTCGGCGCGGACGACTACATGACCAAGCCGTTCTCGATGCGCGAGCTGGCCGCCCGGGTGCACGTCCTGCTGCGCCGGGTGGAGCGGGCCACGCTGGCCGCGCACACGCCGCGCAGCGGCATCCTGCGGCTGGGCGAGCTGGAGATCGACCACGCGCAGCGCCGGGTGCGGGTGCGCGGCGGGGACGTCCACCTGACGCCGACCGAGTTCGACCTGCTGGTCTGCCTGGCCAACACCCCGCGCGCGGTCCTCTCCCGCGAGCAGCTGCTCGCCGAGGTGTGGGACTGGGCGGACGCCTCGGGCACCCGGACGGTGGACAGCCACATCAAGGCGCTGCGCCGGAAGATCGGGGCGGAGCGCATCCGCACCGTGCACGGCGTCGGCTACGCGCTGGAGACGCCGGCCGCATGAGGACGCCGCAGGGTGTGTGGGACCGGGTCTGGGAGGCGCTGCGCCCCCTGGACCCGTACCGGTCGGTGAAGGCGGCGCTGGGCGCGCTGGTCATCGGGTCGGTGGTGATCACGACCTTCCTGGTCTTCGTCGCGATCCACTCGGCGACCGAGATCCGGGTGATCACCGTCTTCTCGATCATCGCCTCGCTGCTGATCACCCAGTTCGTGGCGCACGGGCTGACCGCACCCCTGGACGAGATGACCGACATCACCCGTTCGATGGCACAGGGTGATTACACCCGGCGGGTGCGGGCCGCCCGCCGGGACGAGTTCGGCGACCTGGCGATCGCCTTCAACCGGATGGCGGCCGACCTGGAGGCGGTGGACACCCACCGCAAGGAGCTGGTCGCCAACGTCTCCCACGAGCTGCGCACCCCCATCGCCGGGCTGCGGGCGGTGCTGGAGAACGTGGTGGACGGCGTCTCGGCCGCCGACCCGGAGACGATGCGCACCGCGCTGAAGCAGACCGAACGGCTGGGCCGGCTGGTCGAGCAGCTGCTGGACCTGTCGCGGCTGGACAACGGCGTGGTGCCGCTGCACGCCCGCCGCTTCGAGGTGTGGCCGTACCTGGCCGGGGTGCTGAAGGAGGCGAGCATGGCCTGCGGCAGCGGCTCCTCGCCCCGCGCCCGCAAGGACGTCCATCTGCACCTGGACGTCTCGCCGCCGGAGCTGACCGCGCACGCCGACGCCGAACGGCTGCACCAGGTGGTGGCCAATCTCGTGGACAACGCCGTCAAGCACAGCCCCCCGCACGGCCGGGTGACGGTCCGGGCCCGCCGCGGCGAGGGCGCGCAGTCGCTGGCCCTGGAGGTCCTCGACGAGGGGCCGGGCATCCCGGAGGCCGAGCGGCACCGGGTCTTCGAGCGCTTCAACCGCGGCCCCTACGACAAGCAGGGGCCGGGCCACGACGGCGGCACCGGGCTGGGCCTGGCCATCGCCCGCTGGGCCGTCGACCTGCACGGGGGGAGCATAGGAGTGGCCGAATCCCCCCGGGGCTGCCGCATCAGGGTCACTCTTCCGGGCGGACCTCGGGAACAGACTTGACGTAGGGTCGGTGGTGGGAGCACACGTCCGTACCGGGCGCGGGGCAGGCTTCGGCGAACCCTGGAGGCCCCGGGAAGACCTCGGAAGAAGAGGAACCTCCGGGTTTTCCCGCCTGGTCCTGCCCTGAAACCCGGGGCAGAGTGTGACTTAGGCGACGACTGGCCCGGGTGGCCTGCATCTAAGGTCCCGACAGGCGTAGCCTTTATTCCCGCTGTCCACCACCTTAGGAAGCGGAAGAGGGCGGTTGCCGCCGTGTCGCCACAGTCCCCCAACACCTCATCGAGCGTCTCGACCGATCAAGCCGGGCAGGCCAAGAGTCCTGCCGACGTGTTCGGTCCCAATGAGTGGCTCGTCGACGAGATCTACCAGCAGTACCTCCAGGACCCGAACTCGGTCGACCGAGCCTGGTGGGACTTCTTCGCCGACTACAAGCCGGGCCAGGCGGCGGCTGCGCCGCCGGGCACCGAGGCTCCCGTGACGCCGGGCACCGCCCCGGCCCAGGCCCCGGCCGCCCCCGCGGCCCCGGCCACCCCGGCGCCCGCCC